>JBLFXO010000209.1:0-6601 GCA_047609865.1 Arenicella sp. | reverse complement strand
TTTTCGCAATTAGATCAAGGAAAATTAATACTCGAAGAACATCCGCCTTCAATCACAAAGTTAATTGAGAATGACCGTATAAACCTGATTGAAGTCAGAAGACTAACAAACTTTCTCACCAACATTGATATTGTTATCCATGATTTTCTTCCAATATCCAAAAGAAAAAAAGCCTTTGTAAGACATATTAAACATTTGAGTGAAAAATTGGAATGGGCCTATTTTAATGATAAAAAAGTAGGGCCTACAGAGTTTGAAATATTATATGAATTGGTGCTCTTTGAAAAGAGCATGAAAGAAAATGCTTTTCTAAATGCCCTTGACCCAAAATCCTTTAGTATAAAGGTGTCCATGTACAAAAGTGTCAAAAGAAGTAAGCGCGTTTTCAAATATAACAAAGCTGATTCAACTAATATTATCGTTTCTTCAGTGTATCCAAGTCCATTTTGGGTAAAAAGCGAAGTGAAAAATCGAAATTTCAATAAAATTGCAAAATTGAAGAAGATAAAATCTAAAAAACGAATGGTCGTTCTGTTCAAAGGGCTTTCATATTCTGGATCTGCTCCCAAAATCAAAGGCCTCGACTTAGATTACGACAATGAGTGGTCAGTCAAATGGGGAGATGAAGTTCATACTGACGTCTTTGGCTCTCGCGTTTTTGCCTCAATGGGATATGATGTAGACCATCCTTATTTCTATGGGAAGGATAAAATGACTCTTGTTTTTGACGGCTCAAGAAGCGTAAAAAATGCCGAACAGTTGGTAGATAGTGTATTCGAAATTTTTCAAGTTGACCTTCTTCCCTTTATCACATCAAATGGCTTGGTGACAGATAGTATGGCTAGAGATCATAAAAAATTGAGCCCTTTTATTGGGATGGAATATGTCCGTTTTTACAAATGTGCATTAGAAGGTAGGCCAGATAGAGTAAAACGAATTGGACCGATCATGTGCAACGACCAAATAAATTCAGAAAGAACAGAATTGAAAGGGGCTCTTTTACTACATGCATTCATTGGAAATTGGGATACACGAATTGAAAACACCTGTTTAACCACTGTTCATGATGGTAATCACAATTACCGAATGTCGGCTACCTTTTCTGACCTGGGAACAAGTATGGGAGTGAAGATGACTTCATTCCCTCCTGACTTCAAAGTTGGATTAGTCAATGAATTAGATTGGGAAGTTTTCAAAATTAAAGAGGATAAGATTAAGATGAAACATGAAATCAATTCCATTTTAACGCCTTATGAAAACGCAGGATACAATGATTTAAAATGGATGGCTCAAAAGATTGAAAAAATAGATAGCATTGAACTTCAAAAGATGATAGATGAAGCATCTTGGCCAGAACCTATCGCAATTCTATTCTTTCAAAAGATGGCATCTCGGAGAGCCAACATTTTAGTTGCATTTGACATTGAAGACACCCATGCAATCTCGTTTTCTAAAGAGCTTAATCTTTTTGAAGATGGCGAAATAATTGTGAGCGAAGGCAAACTAATTGAAGATTACAATAGAGATGAAAACCCTGAAAGTTTTCTGAGTAAAAAAGGTAGAACACGGAATTATGGGAACTAAAAACCTCTTAAATATTGTCCTTTTATTCTTTTGCAGTCAAGCTACAGCCCAAACTGAGATTCAGCATAAATATGATGTTGAAAACAGAACTTCTTTCAGTTCATTCATTCGATCATCTGACAGTTTAGGACAGTTCAAAACAGTTTTTCACTCCAATCTTACCTATTACGACCTCTATTTCGATACGCCAGATCAACTTTTATTCAAAAACGGTTATTCTCTTCGCATGAGAAAAAAGGAAGAGGGCCAGGGCGTAATAGCTTACGTTTTTCAATTAAAATCTGAAATGACATTGGAAAGCAGTGTAAGAATGGAAGTTGAAGAAAAGGAACTAGACTTCTATCAACTCAATCATTCAGGCGATTCTTCCAATTTGGCTAAAGTTTTAAATGAACTATTCACTACCCTCGAAAAAAGTAAAGAAAGAGAGTCTACCCGTCTCTATTCAGAATTCATATTTACTATCCGAAATTGGATTAAACAAAAGTCACAAGCACCAATCGCTCCTTTCCAAAAACTGAATTTTCTTAATCCAGAAGTATTTTCATTTCACACAATTAGCAAATTAGAGCCAGTTATGATCGGGATGTCAAGGAGGTTGAGAAGCCATATCTACCTAAATCAAATTGATGCCAAGGAGCTAGGTGCAATTGCAGGCATGACGGATTTAGAAAAAGACAGACCTCAATTTTTTATTGATAAAACTCACAAGATTTGGATTTTGGAATCATCTTTAGACTCGGCTGTCTTTTATCCCCTCATCAAAACCGACCATATAAAGAGCACTATTGTCGAGTATGAAATTGAGAACAAATTCTCTGACCCTGTTTTAGGAGAAGACCTCATCCATCAATTCGAAAGATTGGGAAAAGTGAAGTTCGGTTTCGCATCCAACTTAAAATCAAAATATGCACAAAGCATGAATGTATTCAACGGAATTGAATGAAAGCGCTTTGCTTGATCTCATATGGAAAGATTCTTGAAAAGAATGTCTCTTTTTTAGATATCCAATTGGATAAATTGAAAGAAGATCAAGTATTAATTGATGTTCACTGTGCAGGAATAAACCCAATTGATTACAAAATTGTAAACGGTGTTGCTAAATTATTCATGAAGCCTAAAAAACCATTTTCGCTCGGCTTTGACTTATCTGGAATCGTAATTGAAATTGGATCACGGGTTTCTCATTTCAAAGTTGGAGATGAGGTTTATACCAAATTGCCCTGGGATCAAATGGGGAGCTTGGCTGAAAGAGCAATTTGCCCCCAAGACATGCTTTCAATTAAGCCAAGAAACATTTCATTTGAAGAAGCTGCAGGTTTACCATTGGTTGCTAGCACTGTTTTGGATTCTTTTGAGCAAATGAATATCATAAATGGAAGCAGAATTCTCATTCATGCAGGTTCAGGAGGGATTGGAACCTTTGCTATACAATATGCAAAGCATTTAGGAGCTCATGTAATTACGACATGTAGTGCCTCAAATATCGAACTGCTTAAAACTCTAGGCGCAGATCAGGTGATTGATTATAAAAAGACAAATTACTTAGAACACCTGAGTGACTTAGATTTCGTTTATGACACACTAGGCGGGAAATATACCAAAGAGGCAATTAAAATATTAAATCCAGGAGGAACAATTATCTCCATTGCCGGACATCACGACAACGACACATTGAAGTCAATTGGTATCAATGGCACTCTCCGTTATTTAAATGATTTAAAAGGGAAGTCATTAATGAAGGCTTGCAAAAAGAAAAACATTCGATACAAACACGTTTGGAGTTTTCCGAACAAAACAAAATTGGATCTGGTTCGAGAATTAATCGAAAATGAGAATATTAGACCAGTCAATGACAAATGTTTCGAATTCAAAGATGCCATAAAAGCACTGGAATATTTATCTACTGAGAGAGCTAAAGGAAAAGTCATTGTCAACATCAAATAATTGACAAATTGCCTTTGCGATATTTGAGTATCTTTAAGTTTTAATCCAATTCACATTTATGCGCTTTTTTCTTATCGATAAAATTAGAGAAATCAACTTAGGTAAATCCGCAATTGGAGTGAAGTGCTGGAGTTTGGATAATCCCATTTTTCAAGATCACTTTCCAGGATTTCCAGTAGTACCCGGGATCATGTTGACTGAATCAATGGCCCAATTATCCGGAAGATTATTAGAAGAAAGCTACTATGCACAATACCCACAAGCAACAAAAGTATATCCGGTTTTGAGCATTATTCAAAAAGCAAAATTTAAGATATTCGTTCAACCTGGTGACCAGTGCATTGTCCATTCAGAAATTATTTCAATTGACAACAATAGAGGAAACGTGAATGTAAAAACAATGGTGGATGATGAAGTCGTTTGTACAGCAACATTGTCATTTATGATTGGGTTAAAAAGTGACATGGAAGAAAACCCATACATCACACAAATGGACGAATATTATCATAATATAATGCCCAAAAAGTAGGAGATGAGCGCTTACATATTAGATTGTAAAGTTGATTATCCAAGCCTATTTGAAGAAAGACGTGTCATTCAGAATGGTGAACAATTTCTTTCAGGCATCTTACATCCCGATACTAATTCTCCTTTTTATCCTAGTAGAAGTGACCTCAAAATAATGAGGACCGATTCTATTTCTGCTGTGATAACATTGTGTGAACTTTTAGAAGATCACAAATCAATCGACCGAACATTACTGAACCTATTTGTTGCTTCAGGAGTTTTCATTGAAAACGTAGAAAACCACATGGGACATCTTTTAGAGGTCTTCGAACATATAAAGAATGCTGACACAGAAGAGGAAAAGTTAAAAATGATTTATCGAGCATCTCCTCCTCTACTTGCTTTGCAAACCTTAACGAATTCAACTATGAGCTTCGTTGCACAGTATTCAAAAGTAATGGGGAACAATGCGACATTTGGAAACACTTCCCAATCCGGCTTTCATGCTGTCTCCGAAGCTTATGATAATGCCTTATTTGAAGACAGTCAGTCAATTGCTTTAAGTTCAAATACAGCCGGTGATTATTCTTACATGGTGAACTCCTCTTTAAGAAATGATATATCTAATTGGAAAGAAAGCGCAGCGACAGGGGCAATGCTTATAAGTTCAGACAAGAATAAAGCGAAATGTGAAATTGTCTCATGTGAACAGATCAATATTATAAAAAAAGGGCTGAATCAAAATTGGAAAGTTAATACTAAGGTCGCTCTTGATTCGGACGTTTTAATTTATTCAGGTGCCTTTAATCTATCTGAAAATGAATACCTCACAGAAACTTTTGCCGTTCATTCTAATGCAAGAAGTTTGTTTGACGATTTTGGGAATTTAGGTCCAACAAATATGTTTGCCGCATCTGAAATAGGAATTCGCCTAATTAAAGAAGGTGCCTCAAAGGTGGACCTCTTTGACAAGGATATTTATGGAAGAGAATCAGTAATCAGATTAGAAAAAATTAAGTGAAGAAGAAAGTTTTTATAATCGACCACGAGCTCATTAGCCCAATCGCAATTGGCAAAGAGAACATTCTCAAAGCAATCGAGGATAAAAGTTGTGGTGATGGTGAAATTACCTCCTTTGAAACAACAGGATTACCTTTTAGAAATGGAGCCGAAATAAGAGAAGACCTGTCTCACCTCTATAAGCATGAAAGTCCAGAACTTATAGACTTGTGCAAGCTGGATAGAAAAATGGAGTTACTTGTTAGCTGTTTCAATAAGGCCGAAAACAGATTGAATTCATTCATCAAAAAACTTGACCCAAAAAAGACCGGAGTAATTCTAGGAATTGGTGCAGAAAACATTCCACTTAAAGAGAATGAAACAATGATGACTCAATTTATTGAGAAGAAACAGAACGCGGTTTGTGAGCTCATTGCACATCTGAACGGGGATACAAAAGGGCTCAACAATCTTGCAAATCCTTATGATATTTACTCTCTTTATTTGGCAGAAAAATTTAATGCTAAGGCCTTTCAAAAATCTATTTTAACGGCCTGTGTTTCTTCTACTCAAGCTCTTGCTCAGGCATATGACGCAATTAGCAGGGGCAAAGCAGAAGTTGTAATTGCTGGTGGAACAGACTCGATAATAAATTTGATCGCCTTAGTCTCTTTTGGAAAACTCGGAGTAATCGCTGAAACCTCAAATGATTTAAGCTGTAAACCTTTTGATAAAAATAGAAAAGGCACAATAGCAGGTGAAGCAGCAGGAATTACCATATTGGTTAGTGAAGAATTCATGAAGAGAAATAATATTGAACCTTTGGCTGAATTCCTGGGTTATGGCAACACATTAGATGCTTTTAAAATTACCGCACCTGACCCCTCAGCACTATCAATGAGTAAGGCAATTCAGGATGCATTGGTAAAATCAAACCTTACGCCCACTGACATAGATTACTATTATGCTCACGGAACTGGAACAAGGCAAAATGACGGAACAGAGCTTAAAGCATTTACTAATGTCTTTGGTGAAGTTGCGAATTCAATTCCTATTTCTAGTACTAAGGATAGACATGGTCACGCCATTGCAGCTGCTGGAGTTCAAGAGTTCTCTATCTTACTTGAACTTATGAAAAACAACTTGATTCCAGCAAATATGAACTTAGAAAACCCCATTAATCAAGAACTAAATTTGATTAAGGAAGATAAAAAACAAAGGATTAATTACGCCTTGACTTCAAATTTTGCATTTGGTGGAATTAACACAGTGTTGGCTGTTAAAAACGAATTATAATGGAACTAAAATTAGATGCGAAAATCGTATTGATTACTGGAGGTACCGGTGGAATTGGAGAACAAATTTGCCTGGATTTAATTCGGGAAAAGGCTGTGGTAGTTTGCGCTTATCGAAATGAAACCAAGTTTCAAAAACTCAAGGAGAAAGTCAAAGATTGTGGATTGGATGTCAATAGACTGAAGGGCTACGAAACCAACCTTTTTGATCAAACCTCAATTTCAAAACTAATCAAATCGATAATAACACAACATCAACGATTAGACAT
>JBLFXO010000208.1:0-6620 GCA_047609865.1 Arenicella sp. | reverse complement strand
ATGAAGCGCCTTTTCAAAAATAGAATCTTTAGAATTATTCTAGTCCTAGGAATATTTGGTGCCGGATACGTCTTTTGGAGACTAAAATTTTATGTCCCTAATTATAAATTGGAGACCCTTTCTCTAGACTTTTCAGATGAAAATTATGCGAAGTTAAACGGGTTCAGAGAGATTGCTCTTGAAAATGGATTTCTTGAAAGAAGTGAAGATGATTACGTTCCGGCCGAAATTAATTATCGCTCACAATTTCGAAAAGCCCAGATCAGGCTCAAAGGAGACTGGACAGATCATTTAGGTAAAAACAAATGGTCTTTCAGGATTAAATTGGACGAAAAGATGGAGGATGATTTACAAATCTTTAGCATCCAAAATCTGGGAACCAGAGGTTTTCTAAACGCATACGTTTATCATAAGCTTTTAAAGGAAGAAGGTGTGTTAACTAATGAATTTAGATTTCTCCATCTTGTGTTAAATGGAGAAAGCTGGGGGGTATATTGCCTTGAAGAGCATTTGACCAATCGGATGATAGCCAATCAAGATAAAGATGAAGGAGTAATTCTAAAGTTTACTGATGATCCATTTTTCGAAGTGGCCAAGGAAGAAGGCGCAAATACAGATGGACTAATCAAAGAAGCCGAAATTAAAACTTATGGTGGACCAAAAGAAGATGACCAAAGAGTAAGTGATGCCAAGAGTATTATGCTGAATTATCAATTTCAAAAAGAAGGTACTTTTAACGATTTTGATTCTTCGGTCATGGCGAAATATTACGCTGTTTGTGATTTAGCAACAGCTTATCATGCAATGGGATGGATCAATGTTCGCTTCTATTACAATTTCAAAACAAAGAAAATGGAACCTATTGGTTATGATGGTTATCCCGAGTTAGATTGGGGAAAACCATACATGGGACAAAACTTTGAAAGTTGGAACCAAGATCCTTATGAGAGTATTATGATTGTTTATAGAGCTCTTAAAAATGAAGCAATACTGGGTGAATATGAATCTGCTTTAGATAGAATAACTCATCCAAATTACATTCAACTTTTTATGGATAAACATAGAGGCGAATTGGAATTTCTCGAAGGTGAAATTCAAAAAGAATATAGAAATTACGAATATGATTTTGAGGAGCTTAAATTGAGAGCAGCCGAAATCAGAACTGCTTTCAAAAAGTAATTTACTGCTGATATTTTTCGAGTGACAATGGCTATTTTGAAAGCAATTGTAACTTTATCAATGATTGAAGTGTTTCACTTACAAATCCAGATATATGAAACATTTTGCCCTCATCTTAACTTTATTCGTGAGCTCAAGTTTGACTGCCCAAAACCTCAATTTCAATCAAAGTCATTTGACAGGGCTTTATTCAAATCCGGGCCTGACAGGTTTTAATCAAGAACAAAAAATTTCTCTGAATTTCAGAAATGAATCACCGAGCTTAAGCGGCAACGTTCTTTCAACTTTTGTTTCTTACCAAAATGGTTTTAACAGATTCGGAAGTTTTGGCGCATACTATCTCAATGACTACTTCAAACCTGGTGCATTCAGTTCAAACAGAATGGGATTTAATTATGCAAAACCTTTTCATGTTGCTAGAAACTTGGTTATCTCTGCCGGCGCAAACGTCTCGATTGTGAATGACCATTTAAATCTAGCCAAACTCACTTTCGGTGATCTGTATCATCCAAGATCAGGAATGAATATTGATTTTACAGATCTCAAAAAAAATTACTGGTCGGCAGACTTAAGTGCCGGCGCATACTTCTTGTGGGGAAGGACTTTTGGAGGTTTTAGTTTCAATCAATTTGCAACGACTGGAGATTTCAAAATGAATAATTTCTATGCCAACTTAGGTACAAATTTTAGAACTAAAAGAGATGATGGTTTCTCCATTTCGCCAGAGGTTTCAATCAATACAATTGACGGATTTATTTCAACAGCTTTCAAAGTTTCCACTTTTTACAAATGGGCAAAACTAGGAGTTGAATACACAAACAGGTCTCAATTCGCGGTGGTGGCCGGAGCTCGAATTAAGAGTTTTGACGTCAGTTTATCAACAGAATGGACAGTTTCAGAGCTCACAACGGCAAATGGCATATCATTTGAATTAGGTTTATCCTATTCCATTTTCAGAAGATGTTGTAAATGCTATCGTCTAAAGTTTAATTATTCTGTTTTTTAAGAGACGCTTTTGACTACATCTTTGAAAGTTGCCTTGTCATTGGTTTTACCATTAGTGATATTGAAGTAAACTTTACCGCTTTTGGCACTGATCACTTTCTTAACTGAATGTCCTTTATTGAAGTCTTCATAGTCATAAAACAAGATGTCTTCATTACCCAGAATTGCTTGACGAAGTACTTCTTCGGTAACAACTTTGAACTTAGCTGTTGACTTACTTAAGAAAGCCTTGTCTATAACATCCTCAGCAAGAATATAAATTTCAGTTTGGCTCGTTTTGGCATAATTCGTTTTGAGATCTTTGTAACTCATAGCCTGCGTTTTCTTTTTAGATCCAGTATAGATATCCAATACATATGTGTTTTGTTGTTGAATTAACGTTTTCAACAGAGCCTTCAATGACTCACCTTTTGGTTCTTCTTTGCCTATAAAATCGTACGCAGTAAAATCTGAAATCTCTACTTTATTACTTTTTTTAGGAATGTGTTTGTGCTTATTAATAAGGAATAAAAAGGAAGCACTTGAGCACCAAGCTGCTCCATTCGCCGTAACGGTAATTGTTGATTTACTTAAGACAAAATCTTTTTCTGAACCTGAATAAGATTGATAGTCTTTCTCTTTGATGAACTCATGTTTTGAAAATGTCCAATATAAAGGCATCAGTTCTTTCATAAAACTATTGAATTCAGATTCATCATCATCTAATACAACCTTAAGTCCGTTTTGTTTGAGTGCATCTACAGCCGATTTTGAATGTAGATTTTGAATTGAAAAAAGTGCGATTGCTACTATAAGTAAAGTCTTCATAAATTGTTTTTTTCAAACTTAGGGATTCCTATCAACTCTTGCCTAACCCATTTGGGTGAAATTGTACAGAAATTCAATGTTTTGACATAAATCAGCTGTCAATTGTTACATTTGAGTACAATCCAATTTCAATGACAATCAACTTCAGATTTGCTTTAACAATTACTTCATTTATTCTCCTAGGAGGCAATTCAAAAGCGCAAACTGATCTCAGTTTGGATGAGCAAATTACAATTGCTTATTCGCAAGCTGACACCGCCACTTTGATTCAAAACAAAGTTGGATATCTTCAAAAAATTGGATTAATCGCTCTGCGCTCAGATCATCAGAAAACCTTGAAAATTTCAGAAAACATTTTACGTATTTCACAAAACAATGGATATCCAGATGGAGCAGTTGCTGCCTATAATTTGAACGGAATGGTTTTTGAAAACCAAGGCAAGTTTGATTTAGCAATTGAGGAATATTTTAAAGCAAAGAAAATCGCATTATTTAAAGAGAATGATCTCCAGGCAGCATATCTAGACAGGAATATTGGCTCTTGTTATCAAAACATGGAGGATTTTGATAAAGCTGAGGAAAGTATCTCAAAAGCGCTAGACTTTTTTATTCTTGCCAAAGACTCAGCTGGAATGATGGCCACCCTAAATTCTTTGGCAACACTTTACGGCGACACCAATAATAAAAAAGAGGCAGTTGAAACCTTTACAAGATGTAAGGCCGTTGCCGCTAACCTTGGGGACGATTATTTCATGGTTGTTAGTGATCTTGGAATTGCCAACAATTCTGATTTTATTGAACACTACACAGAGGTAAAACAAAAGCTCTTGAATTGTCAAATGATATTTGAAAAATTTGGTGACCTAAACGGAAGTGCAGTGGCTTTAAATAATTTAGGAACTGTTGAATTAGAAAATGAACATTATTCAAAGGCCATTGAATATCTCTCCAAAAGTTTAACGAAGTCTGATTCATTAAACTTTGAAATTCTAAGCTTAGATAATTACCGTTTGTTATCGGAATGCTATAGAGAAACAGGTGATTTTGAAAATGCCTTTAATACATTAGTCGAATTTCAAAAGCTTGATTCAACAATCAACTCACGAGAATCTAAGAATGAGCAATTACGTGTTGAAATTGAATATAAAGTTTTAGAAAATAAGTTGGAAATTCAGCAAATTCAGAACAAACTTTACAAAGCGACACAAGAAAAAAAGACAAGTGATTTTAATTTTTACCTGGTGCTGGTTATTAGCTGCAGCATTCTGATTCTAATGATTTTAGTAATTTACGGTCTCCTTCAAAAGAAAAGTAAGAACAAAATTCTTCAGGCGCTGGAAAGGGAAAAATTGAATAATGTCATTTCGGAGTTAAGATCCAAAATTGCCCCTCAATTAGAAGATACTTCTTATACATCTACTGATCACGATCATACTGAAATACTTCGGCACATTGATGTTGATTTGACTCCGCGAGAAGAAGAAGTATTAAAAGAGTTATCTTTTGGGAAGACAAATAAGGAAATTGCCTCAGTCCTCTTCCTTTCCACTAATACCATCAAGTCTCATTTACTCAAGATTTACGAAAAATTAGAAGTCTCTAATAGAACCTTAGCTGCTCAAAAATTTAATGAGATGAAAAAAAACTAACCTATGCGCGCATAATAAGTTTAAAGTAATATCTTTGTCCCAATGAAATTCTTTTTACCCATAGTTATCTTATCCTTTTTCTTCGCTGGATGTTCTGCATCTCGCTTTGTTGAGCCTTTAGAAAAAGATCAATTTTCTATTGGCGCAGGATTTGGTGGTCCAACAATTGAATTTGCTGGAGCCCCTATTCCATTGCCGCTTACAAGTATTGAAGTTGGATATGGTTTGGACTCAAACCTAACTATTCATGGTGGATGGCACACGACAGCAGCTTTCTTTGGTAATGCACAAATTGATGCAGGTGTCACTTTTAAGTTTCTGAAACAAAAGAAATTTGTCCCTAATTTATCCGTAAGTCCAAGCTTGAACTTTATTTACAATTTTGATGATAAATCTGCTAGACTCTGGCCCATAGTAGACCTTAATGCCTATTGGAATTATGGTAAAAGAAGAAATTACTTTTATGCCGGATTTAATAATTATTTTGAATTGAAACAGATGATGGCAAATGAACAAGAACAAAATCATCACTGGATCTTCAATCCGCAAATAGGACATGTCATTAAAGGGAAGAAGTCTCCTTGGCAACTTTCGGTTGAATTGAAATTTATCGCCCCTTATTTAGATAACACAAAGGCCTTTGTTCCTTATAAAAGCTTATTGGGAAAATGGGGTTCAACTGGTTTTTATGTTGGATTTAGAAGAGCTTTGAACTTTAAAAAATGAGATTAATATTCATCATATCAGTATTGGGTTTAGGTTTTACTTCATGTAAAAAAGCAACTTTAGATAGTCTTGCCTTCCCTTCAGTTTCTCTTGACTCATATGAACACATTGATTATGATGATCATGAGCTAGAGATCCCTGACAACTACCTCAACGCTCCTATTCAACAAACATTAATACCTCTTACTTCGGTGGACGAAATTACTGGCGAAACTTACACCATTTATGGTTTATACATGGGAGACACAGCAAATATCGCGACAGATACGGTCATTTATTTCTGCCACGGCCAAGCACGTCACAACGACTATTATTGGACAAGAGAAGCCTTGATCGCTCAACTAGGAGGATTACACAATTTCGGTGTTTTCATGATAGATTACCGAGGTTACGGAATGTCCGAGGGCTCAGCTACTGAGCAAGGACTTTATGAAGATGCAGACGCCGGGATCGACTGGTTAATATCAAAAGGATTGACAGGCGAGAGAACGGTTTATTACGGATTTAGTTTGGGAGCAATTCCATTGATCCACAGAGCAGCAAATAGATTAGACTTTCAGCCGATCAGTTTGATTTGTGAGGCTCCTTTGGCATCTACCGAAAACTTAGCGCAATCGTCAGTCCTCTTAAATATTGATGCCGATTTTGTAACGGAATTAGAATTAAACAACGCAGAGCAGATTAAAAATGTAAATGTTCCATTCATGTGGCTGCATGGTCAAGAAGATGATTATGTTGAAATAAATAATGGCGAATTAATCTACGCAAACTATCAAGGACCATATAAAGAAGCTCACCGAGTAGAAAACGGAGGTCATGCCAATTTACCTGTCATTATGGGATACGACAGCTTCATGTCCACCTTTTTAACCTTCATCCGAAAATAATTTTCACTTCGCTGTAACTTTTAGTTGAAAGATGTGTCTTACTTATATAGACACTATTAATATTGCGTAAGCATCTGTGGTGAGCTTAAACGGTTAGTAAGCATTCACAGTAATAGTAGATTTTTTCATGGGTCGCCACTGCAAAACTTTTGCAGTGGCGATTTGTCTTTTACCCCATCATCCATTCAATCATCCCTGAACCCAGATAGACATAGCAAGTCACTAAAATCAACTCTCCCAACCCAACTCCGATCAGTAAATAGCGCAAAGGCATTTTCACGATACCGGCGATATAACAAATCAAATCTGTTGGGACTAAAGGAAAGAAGGACCAAATCATGCTTATCCAAATAGCATTTTTTGAACG
>JBLFXO010000207.1:0-6645 GCA_047609865.1 Arenicella sp. | reverse complement strand
TTCGACCTTGATATAAATAATCTGAGCATCAGAATCAATGGAACAAACCATCTTTCCACCTTGATAGATAATCTGGGCATCAGAATCAATCGATCAAACCATCTTTCCACCTTGATAGATGATCTGAGCATTAGAATCAATCGAACAAACCATCTTTCCACCTTGATAAATAATCTGAGCATTAGAATCAATCGATCAAACCATCTTTCCACCTTGATAGATAATCTGAGAATCAGAATCAATCGATCAAACCATCTTTCGACCTTGATATAAATAATCTGAGCATCAGAATCAATCGAACAAACCATTTCCATCTTGATAAATAATCTGAGTATCAGAATCAATCGATCAAACCATTTTTAAAAAGTCTGAAAAATCAAGTCTAACTCTTTGTTACAAATAACCAATCAGGGAATCCATTTCTTATCAAAATTGGGTTTACGCTTTTCTAAAAAGGCATCTCTACCTTCTTTTGCCTCTTCAGTCATATAAGCCAATCTCGTTGCTTCTCCTGCAAACACCTGCTGTCCTACCATTCCGTCATCTGTTAGGTTCATTGCGAACTTCAACATCTTAATTGAAATCGGTGACTTCTCTAGAACTTCCAATGCCCATTGATATGCAGTTGATTCTAATTCGTCATGTGCAACTACAGCATTGACCATTCCCATATCAAAAGCCTCTTGAGCCGAATAGTTTCTTCCTAAGAAGAAGATCTCTCTAGCTCTCTTTTGACCTACCATCTTAGCTAGGTAAGCTGAACCGTATCCACCATCAAAACTTGTGACGTCTGCGTCAGTTTGCTTAAAGATTGCATTCTCTTTTGAAGCCAATGTCATATCACAAACTACATGCAATGAATGACCACCGCCAACAGCCCAACCTGGAACTACGCAAATTACCGCCTTAGGCATAAATCTAATCTGTCTCTGAACCTCAAGGATGTTAAGACGGTGATATCCGTCTTGACCAACATATCCTTCTTTACCTCTAGCCTTTTGATCTCCACCAGAACAAAATGACCAAACGCCATCTTTAGATGAAGGACCTTCTCCTGAAAGCAGGACCACTCCAATATTCGTATCTTCATGTGCATCTGCAAAAGCAATCAGCAATTCACTTGTAGTTTTTGGTCTGAATGCATTTCTTACATCTGGTCTGTTGAAGGCAATTCTTGCCACTCCATCATCTGACTTCTTATAAGTGATGTCTTCAAATTCTATAGCGGTTTTCCAGTTCGGTTTTGACATTTGATTTATTTTAAACCAAAGTTAATCAAATGAAATCGAAATTATTTATTCACTTATGGAATATCAAGGTTTACGTCATCTATAAAACAAAACATAATTAGAACCTTTCATTCCGTAGGTTGTACAAACAGAGCAAATACATAACATATGAAATTTATCAGCCTTCTTATTGCCTTAACACTTCTTACAACTTTCAGTCTTTCTCAGAACAAATTTACTTTTGATTTCTATAATACACTCAATAAAGAAAAGAATGTCCTCTTCTCTCCTACCAGCATCAAGACAGCCTTTGCAATGGCCTATGAAGGAGCAAACGGCGCAACTCAAGCTGAATTTGAGAAGGTGTTCGGTTTTAAAGAAAAAAACTCTGCTTTCTTAAAAGAAATAGAATCTCTGATGGAAAACGCTGACATCAATAATTCAATTTGGATTCTGGAAAAATTCGGAATTCTTAAGAGTTATACCGACAAAATAAAAGGCAGTTTTAACGCAGACCTTTATTATACTGAATTCTTTAAAGATCCCGAAGGAAGTGCAGAGAAGATGAACGCTTGGATTTTCGCGAGCACCAACGGCATGATTACCGAAATGGTCTCAGCACCGGATGTCAAAAAATTCAAAATGGCAATTGTCAATGCCATTTACTTTAAAAAGAACTGGAAAAATACGTTCGACAAGAAACTAACCCAAAAAGATGACTTCAAGAATCTTGATGGCGGTAAAACTGAAGTAGATATGATGCATTCGCTAAGCTATTACCGCGCAGCACAAGGTCAAAATGAAAAGATTATTGAACTCGAATATGAAGGAGACAAGACATCAATGATTGTTATTCTTCCAAATAAAATGGAAGGATATGAACTGACAAATGAGGTTTATGAAAATTTAAATTCAACGCTTTACCAACAAAAGGTAAATTTTGATTTCCCTAGGTTCACTTATGAAACACCAACCTTTGAATTGGCGCCAAATTTGTTAAAGTTGGGGCTCCAATTAGCATTTTTGGACGTAGCTGATTTTAGTGGAATGAGGACAGAGAGAGATTTAAAAATCGGAACAGCCTTACATAAAGCAAAAATCATAGTAAATGAAGAAGGAACTGAAGCTGCTGCGGCTACTATTATTGGAATGGTTAAGACGACTTCAGTGGGAAGCCCACCACCAATATTACAATTCAAAGTGAATAAGCCATTCTTCTATTTTATAAAAGATAAAAAAACGAACGCTATTCTATTTATGGGGCAAATGAATGAGATGAATTAGACTATCTCTAGTTCTTCCAAGCATCAGTATAATAGATTAGATAATCACAGCCCATAAGTCTGGGCGCATCATTTGGGTATTTATCTAGAAAAGCCAACCAGTCTCGTTCACTCTTTTTTTCTGCCTCTTTCCAATCAGCCGATTCATGAGCAATTTCATACTTACACTTTAGCTGCATTCTATGACTGAGAGCTGCGTACTTATCATTCTCCGAGTACGTTTCGGCGAGCTTATAATATTTCAAAGCTCTGTGGGGATATCTATAGTTTGACTGGTCTCTGTTGATCTTACCCATATATCCTCCTATTGAATATTCTGTGTAGTAATATGAATTTCCACCAACTGTCATGTTGTAATAGGCATTGCCAAGAAGGAAAGCAGCGTGTGCTTTATCTTTTCCATCACCTTCTAAATTTGATTTGAGTCTGATCATCTCTCTTACCAACTCAGGCTTTGTATATGTGAACTCTGCCTCGGTGTCATAACTTTTGCCATGAATATTGGTTTCAAAAGGATCATTTTCTAATTCTTCTGAATAGTAATAATGCAGATCGCTATTTGTTGTTGTCCATACTGAATCGGGAATGGTTTCATAAATTTTTAATGCTTTTTCAAGATTGTCTTCTCTGAAATAAGAGGTCGCCCATAAGTCAGTCAATCTCCATTTGAAAGGTTTTAAATCAGCCAAAAGAAACTTCTCTAAAACTGTTTTATTATCCTTGCTCCAAAGTTCGAAGAGCTCATCCATGTCTTTCGAACTTGCATTTTCATTTAATAAGTCAAAGGCTTGATATCCTCCGGCATGATCCCAATAGTTATGTCTTTCAGTCACTTCACCTTTGACCTTGCTTTCAAAAAGAGCAGCCAAGACAACTTCTTCTTTCTCTAAATATCTTCTCGAAATTGCCAGCATAAGTTCAGACTTGAAGCGGTCGTAACGATAAATATCTGCTTTGAATTTGTCCATTTCAATAAGCTGAGTCATCAATTCATGCTGAAATTCTTCTCCCCAGCCATCTTCATACTTCACAAACGTTAACAAATCAATCATATAAATTTGACCTGACACTTTTGAGTTCGGACGATTTCCCTTTGCAAGATTCGAGTATTTCTCAGTTTTCTTTTTGTCATCCAGCATAAAGCTCATATATGACATTGAAGTGAACCAGATTGGACGATTCAATCTAGTCTCCTTTGACGTGATCGTTTCTCCATATGCCAAGACGCTCTTCAAATAGGCCTTATCTGTCTTGAAATTCTTCTCTTTAATAAATTTAAAGGCTTCGCACTCCCAACAAGACTGTCCAATTCCTGAACCATATGAAGAGTAATAATCTGAGTAATACCAATCTTCCATTTTATTAATCTCCCGGATTAGTAAAAGATCTATCAGTTCTGATGACGGATCAAGATTTACTATTTTCTTGATTTGATATAGGGCTTTACCAGGATTCTTAAATGCTTGAATACTCAGAACCACGGCTTTCTCTTTATCATTCTTGCACTTCGCTAAAACTTTGTCATATTCTGCTTCGTCTTTCGAAAATGCGCCATAGATAAATCTCGTTTTTGATTTACACTTATCAAAGATTAGAGAAAGTTCATAAAGTCTGTTGATGTGACCGGATGTATTGCATGCCTGGTAAAAAGCTGACCAAGTTTTAATCACACTTTCTTGTGCACTTGTCATTACATATTTAGTATGAAAATATTTTGATTTATCCGCATCAGCTAAATAGTAATGGATTACCACTAATTGATAAGCATATCTCAATTTCAGATATTGATCAGTAGTTTGGTTCATTTTAGTTTCACCAAAGTTGGCTAACTTTTCAAGCCCGAGAACATCAACCTCTTCATCTGACCACGGATCCCAATCTAACTTCTCTTCAACTGTTTTTGCGAAGATGATATACTCGGATGCTTCAAGATGCTTGCCGGCTTTGAAGTGCTTCATTAATTCATTATTCTCAATACCCTTCATTGGTTTGTCTAATGCAAACGAATAAATCAATCTGTCTATATCATCTCTTGAAACTTCTCCGCCTAAATAATCAAACCACTCATTTAAGTTCTCCGTTGGTCCATAATAAGCATCCGCCATGTAATCATTGAAATAGTGGGTGTTATAAAACAAGGGGTACGCATCTGGAAGATCAGCCATATGAGATGAAAATAAACTAAACCTTAATTGCTCTCCACTAGGCCACCATCCGCAACCGTTAGAAACCAATGGGCTACTCAAAAACAGTATATACAGCATCCAATTTTTCATAATCTTCTTTTGTGTTTTCTCTTAAATCGTAAAATATTATTCTCGTGGTGTCTTGATTAATCTCTACTAGCAGAGACTTAGCCGCCTCTAGAAGATCCGCCTCAGGTGAGTTTTCAAATCTTATTTGATCGCCAAATCTGTAATAAGTAGATTCTATGACAGTGTCTTTAGTAAAAGTATAATTTCTATCATCCAACTTCGTAAACAGAGATCCGTTTTTTAAATCATCTGAATCAAAGTGATTAGTAATTTGTTGCAATTGATTTAATCTGAAATGCAAGCACCATTCAAAATTCGGTAAAGCAATATCTATTGGTAGTGGGTACACATTGAATCCCAGATATTGATTACCAATCTTGTTGTTCAAAATGGAGTTGGGTTCTGCATAATTAGTCAATTCCCCCATATTATAATACATCAACAAAGCTTTATCTACTGGAGGAACACCCGCCAGGTCAGGGTATTTATATTGGTATAATCGAACAGTTGAAGAGATGATCTTTTTTGGAAAGTGAGCTTTCATTTCTTCCAGAAAGAAGAAATATTTGTCTTTTATTGAGGGCATCCAATCACAATCAAATTGAAGCTCTTCATATGGAAAATCCAACATTGCATTTGAAATTTTCGTCCCTATATTTTCAACCAATTCTGAGATTTCTGATGAATCAAGATTAGCGAAGACATCTGTTGTGATGTAAACAACAGGTTTAATTTTTTGAGATGGATGTGATGAGATTTCTGTAATTGCCGTTGGAATGGCCTTTTCACCATCCCAAACAACATCAAAAAGATGCAAATAGATTTCTTCTACTTTTAAATCTTCTAGGAACTTGTCTTGCGTATCATTCAGCGAGAAATCTGATTGCCAGTGATAGAAAGATCTGACAATAACACTATCAGCTGATGTTTTGTCTTCACCACTACAATCCAAAAGACATAATGAAAAACAGATAAAGCTGAAAACGAAAAGGATATATTTATAAGGTTTGAACACGCTAGTTCAATACTACCAATTTCAAGCTATTTCTTAAAGGATTTGCACAGATGAATAATAACAATTTATTAAGTGTAGACTTCAATCAATTATTTATCTGATAATAGCCATCATTGTTAATTCCAACTGAAGGAACAATATTCGTTGAATCAAATCGCTTTTCTATTTCATAGATGTTCTCCCAAAAGAGTTGATGCTCGGGAAAGTTTTTAATGGCCGTTGACATTTTTGCATCAGAATATTCAAAAGGAAAAATATGAATTGGTACTCTTGACTGTCCATTATCTTTTCCTAAAACAGACATGATGTATACTTCCTTAATTGGGCCATCTTCAATTGGAATACATCCTATTGTTGCACACCCACCGTGCATGTAAATTGCTCCGCCTTTATCATGAGCATCACTATTTAATTTATCTGCTTTATTAGGATAGGACACACCTAGAGAAAGGAAGAAGTTACTGTACGGATTGAAGTGCATGATGTGATAATAACCTTCTGGAATTTGATAATCACCTTGCGCTCTTTTTGGACCTAATTCTCCTGAAGTGCAGTTGAATGGATAAGATTTGTACTCTCTCCAACGCGCTTCCGCCTTCTTTTTAACGTAGATTTTTACTTTTTGCTCATATTTATACACTTTAATCATCACCTCAAAATCATTCATTTCTAGGTCCATGAACTGCAGTTTTTCAGTGATAATCGGTTTCTTTTCTAGATAAGCTTGTTTTACCCTTGAGAACTTCAATTGATCATCCAAAAAAGAGGCATAATTATTGAAGCTATTTAACAAAAAGAAGGAAAAAAACCCTATATTTATTAGTAGTTTCGTTTTAGACGTCATAGCTCGTTTATTAAGGTTT
>JBLFXO010000206.1:0-6666 GCA_047609865.1 Arenicella sp. | reverse complement strand
AGTTCAAGGAGCGAAAAGATCCAGAGACTGGCAAAATGCTTCAAGTTGAAAAGAAATGGCAGTCTAGCTGGAACTTCTCAGTTTACAATGCCTACGCTAGAGAGAATGCCTACTCCATTACATTTAGAGAAAATGAGACTACAGGTGAGACAGAGGCAGTTCAATTGGCTCTTTTCAAACTGATTCCATCTGTTGCTTACAATTTTAAATTTTAAGAAAATGAGAAAATTTATAGCAATAACAATACTTGGTTTGGTTTCTTTCTCATGTGAGAAGGTGATTCAGATTCCATTAAATGAGGCAGATCAAAAGATCGTGGTTGAAGGACAGTTGTACGATATCCAATATGAAAGCTTTGTTAAGGTAAGTAAAACAGGTTCTGTTTATGATAACAGTGAATTTGAAAAGATGACGGGTGCATCAGTTGTGATTACTGATAATCAAGGAGGTTCATTTATATTTGAAGAAGATCCATTAGAGGCTGGAACATATAGAGATACGAGTTTTGTTGCACAGCCAAATAGAGTGTATAATTTGACGGTTACCTTAGGCACTGATGTTTATACTTCTACATCTGAAACTTTTTCAGCTGTTACTTTGGATTCATTGAGTTATGATTTGCAAGTTGGCGGATTTGGCCAAGATCCGAATGACACAACTTATTTTACCTTTTTCAGTTTGACAGATAATGCTGCGGAAACAAATTTCTATAATGTGATTCCCTTCATCAATGGGGAAGCAGGAAGTGAGTATTTGAATAAGGATCAATTGTTTAATGGGAACGCTTATACTCAGCCGTTTTTCTCAGACGAGTTTAGATCGGGAGATACTTGTACTGCTTATTTGATTTCTATGGATGAGGCGAATTATGACTTCAAGTCTTCTCTTTTAAATAATCAAGATAACGGGCCATTTAGTCCAACACCTGCAAACCCAGTTTCAAATATTGAAGGTGGAGGACTCGGATTTTTTGGAGCCTACATAACTGACAATTTAACAATCATTTATCCGTAAGGTATTATTCATATCAATCACAGCGCTTCTATTCATCTCTTGCGAGAAAGTTATTGATGTCTCTGTGAATGAAGCTGAAATAGTTCTGGTTGTTGAGGCCGTTTTGAAAGATCGCGATAGCCTCAGTTTTGTAAAAGTCAGCAAAACTACTAATGTTTATCAGGCTGGCGGAATCCCATACGTGACGGATGCTTCTGTAACTGTTAATGATGATTTAGGTGCTTCTTTTATCTTCTCACATGACCCAACGGACCCTGGAACATATTTGAACTATGACTTTAAAGTTGTGGCTAACAGAACTTACTACCTAAGTGTTAATGCAGATGGTGAATTAGTGACGGCTAGTGGGGCTTCTAGAACTCAGCCCTCAATAGATTCTGTAGATTATGACCTGTTCCAGTTCGGAGGCGCAGAGGTGAATTTGGTAAAATATCATTCAGTGGATAAGTTGGGCGAGATTAATCATTACCGATTAAAGTATTGGGAAAATAGTGAATATGAAGATACCTATTTCTTAGGAGATGATGAGTTTATTGAGGGTCAATATTACAATGCTCAATTCTTTGGGACAAGTCCTGAAATAGGAGATACTGTTTTTATTGAGATTCTAGAAATGGATTCTCCTACTTATACATACTATCAAGGTTTAGCAGAAGAAAAGGATAATTCTTCTTTCTCAGCTGCCCCAGCTAATCCTCAAACTAATCTAGTAGGTAATGCTTTGGGTTATTTCGGTGTCTTCATGACTGATACGGCTACCCTTATTCTGCAATAACCAACCATTTGTTACAGGTCTCCGTTTTGAATGATGTGAGACCCCAAAACTCTATTTTCATATTTGTATTGTTCATTGTTTTTTCTTCTTGTAGAAAAGATGAGATTCAACTTTGTCAGTACAATATTGATCATCCAGATGTTCATTCTTCAATATTGATAGATTCGAAAGATGATAAATTGTCCTATGAAATGTCTGATGTTCCTCGTCCAACAGATCTTGCGCCATGGAAGAGTTGTCCCAACACTTTTGAGATAGATTTTAATTGTGATGGTGAAAATGACATCAGATTTTTATCAAGTTTTTATTCTTATTACGATCCTGATTCTGGAGATGGGTACGCGCATGTTGAAGCCTCATTAGTTTGTCTTAATATCAGCCTAACTGTTTTATGTGAAGAAGTGTCTGATTCACTTTGTTCCAACTCAATATACCAAGGGGGTGTGATTACTGAGAGGTATCATTGTCATGAAAAAAGAGATTCGACTGATGCATTCCAGGGAATGGTGACTGCGTTCTATCCAAAAGTGATGGATGAAAATGCAGTTGTGGACGTTAATTCTGGAGCTTGGAGAGGTGATTCATTGGCTGTAATGTATTATTCTAATTATGATGAATTGACATATATCGGAGGAGGAAGCAGTCCATTGACAGGAAATCATTGGACTACATATTTGGATTATAGGCATAGAGAGATGGGGATTTGTTTATAGTCTTCAAATATGCCACACCTGATGTTCAAAGATTTGGGGTTCTTCATTTAAGCCTTTTTAGGGAGGGGTATGTTGGTCGAAATAGAATTAAAATTGAAGGTCTCTATTTTCAGAGGTAGTTGTCCTTGTCGGTCTCCTCAATTTCATTTGGTGGACTTCTGTTTTGAATTGATTCAATTAAATATTCAAAGCTTTTGCTTCTCTCTACTTCTCGAATTATAAGACACGAAAAATCGAATTGTTATCCTGAGTGTGAAAATCGTCTTTTGTCATCTCACTGTGAGTTTCCGTTCTCCAGTCTCGAAAATCAATAAGACAACACGGCCATGTCACCCGAAAATCTTCTTCTACACCCTTTTAACCATAAGCGATCGTAGAGAGCGCACCAAAAACCAATCTCCATCAACCGGTCGCTTTGCGACCCTCATTTCCAACTTATCAACACTCATTCCCACATCTTACCATACTTTTCAACAATCGTGAAAATTAGTACCACTTTTTCCCACCATTGATTTATTAGTATAATCCCAATAGAATCTGTAACTTTGGTCCATTATATTCTTATATATAACGAATCACAATTTGAAAGTTATTAACAATGGGTCTATAAGTGGTAATTTGTGGGAAGGGAATAATTATTTTAGCCAATTCAAAGTAGAATATGCCAGGATTAGTAGGAGAATACGAATGCAAGCTTGATGCAAAAGGGAGATTTCTTTTCCCTTCTGGTCTACGCAAGCAATTGGATGCTGCTGCACTGGAGGTTTTTATGGTGAACAAGGGTTTTGAGAATTGTTTAACGCTATATCCAATGAATGAATGGGATAAGGTGTCAGCGAAAATTTCAAAACTGAATTTGTTCAAACCAAAAAACAGAATGTTCTACAGGTTATTTCATCAAGGTGCTAAGCAGATAATGCTTGATAAAGCCGGGAGGATTTTGATCCCGACTTCGCTGATGGAGAGAATTGGGCTGAAGAAGGAGGTGATGTTAACCGCTTATAATGATAGAATAGAAATTTGGGACAGAGCCGAATATCTAGCTATGATGGACGAGAACATTGTTGATTTCTCCGACCTAGCAGATGAGGTAATGGGAGAAATCAATGGTGAAGATGGAGGAGAATAGCGTATATCATACACCCGTACTTTTTGAAGAGTCTATTAAAGGGCTCGATATCCAAGATGATAGTGTTGTAGTAGATGTCACCTTTGGTGGTGGTGGTCACTCAAAAGAAATTCTAAATCGTTTAGGCGAAGATGGAGTTCTTATCGCTTTTGATCAAGACGAAGATGCGCTTGATAATATCATGGATGATGATCGTCTCGTATTTGTTGAGTCCAATTTTAGATTCTTATACAACTGGGTGAAGTTTCACGAATTACTTCCCGCAGATAGTTTGCTTGCAGACTTAGGTGTTTCTTCTCATCAGTTTGATGTGAGAGAAAGAGGTTTCTCCATTCGTCAAGAAGGTTATTTGGATATGAGAATGAATCAGCAGTCTGATTTAACGGCTCATAAAGTAGTGAATGATTATCCTGAAAGAGAGCTTTTTAGAGTGTTTAATTCCTTTGCTGATTTGAAAAATGTAAAGAAAGTTGTTTTTACTATTTCAGGGGCGAGAAGAAGTTCTAAAATCCAAACTACAACTGAATTAGTAGATCTACTGGAGCCTTTGGTTCCTTATAAAAAGAGGAATCAATTCTTAGCTCAAGTTTTTCAAGCAATACGTATTGAGGTGAATGATGAAATGACAGCTCTAATGGAGATGTTAGAGCAATGTACTCAGGTTTTAAAACCGGGTGGAAAATTGGTTGTCATCTCTTATCATTCTATTGAAGATAGACTAGTTAAGAATTTTATAAGAGAAGGGAATTTTGAAGGGCAAGCTGAGAAAGATGTTTTTGGTGTTGCTCATACGCCGTTTAAGGCTGAAAATAAAAAGCCATTAGTTCCAACTGATGAAGAGGTGGAGAGAAATCCAAGAGCAAGGAGTGCGAAACTTAGAATAGCGACTAAGAAATGAGTACGAACGAGTTTTTAAATAAAGAGGAGTCTGAAAAGATTAAAGCGATAGAAGAGGTTAAGAAGCCGAAGCGTAAAAAGAAGAGTGAAACTAAGTCTGTCAAAACGGGTGGAAGTACAGTTGTTCAGATCATGAATGGTGAGTTTTTGTCTAAAGACTGGTTTCTGAAGAATTTGAATTTCACTTTCTATATCGGCTTTTTAATGGTGGTGCTGATTGGGTGGGGGTATTATACCGAAACCGTGATAAAAAACGGAGTGAATTTGAAGACTGAATTAAGTGAATTAGAGTCTGAGTTTTTCACCCTTAACAGTGAGTATATCGCGAAAAGAGGGAGGGATAATTTGAAAGAAAATTTAGCGGCTGATGGGCCGAAAGAGAATAGAATATCACCGCACAAATTGAAAGTTAAAAACTTCGTGTTTGACTGATGGACGAAAAGAGACAAATATTAATTAAAGCGTACGTAATGTACATTGTTGTTGCAATCGTAATGTTGGTTGTGACTGTGCGTGTTGTTAATATTCAGTACGGTGATGTTGTGCCTGATGCGCCCTTTGGTGCCGATTCTCTCACTGGAGTGACTCCTACTAGGGTTGATTCTGTAAGGCCAATGAGGGGTAGGATTCTTGCTGATGACGGATCTGATTTGGTGACTTCAATTCCGCTTTACGACTTGCATATGGATATGACGGTTGTGAAAGATGAGCTCTTTAAAGAAGTTGATTCATTAGCAATTAATCTCGCAAAGGTTTTTGATAATAAGACAAGGCTGGAATGGGAAGGTTATTTGAAGAATGGAAGAAGTTCTGAAAATCAATATTTGCTGCTTCAAATGGGTGTGAAATACACCGTGCTCCAAAAAGTCAAAGAGTTCCCAATTCTGAGTGAATCAAAATATAAAGGTGGTTTCATTTCTGAACAGCATTATGAACGACAAGCTCCGAATGGTTTGCTGGCCCTTAGAACTCTTGGTTCAAAAAGAATTGGTGCAAGATCGGTTGGGTTAGAAGAAGCTTATGATGAATATCTGACGGGTGAATACGGTTTGCGTAACAAGCAATTTGTTAATGGCAGTTGGAAGCCCGTTGATGCTGATAATTTAAAAGACCCTGTTCCAGGTGCTGACATTGTTACTTCAATTAATGTGAAGATTCAAGAAGTTGCAGAGAACGAATTAATGAATCAGTTGAAGGCTCAAAAAGCTGTTCATGGGTCTGTCGTATTGATGGAGGTGGAGACAGGTTTTGTAAAGGCTATTGCCAATTTGAATAGAAACCCCGAAACAGGAACATATTCCGAGGCTTATAATCATGCTGTTGGAACAAGAACTGATCCTGGTTCAACTTTCAAATTAGCTTCTTTGATGGCTTTATTAGAGGATGGTAAAGTTGATATTACTGATGAGGTTGGAGCCTATGGTGAATACCATTTTTATGACCATACTACTTATGATTCTCGTGTGGGTGGGTACGGAAAAATTACGATTCAAGAGGCATTCGAAGTTTCCTCAAACGTCTTTTCAAAAATTGTAAATGATGCCTATTTCTCAGACGCTCAACAATATGTTGATCGTCTTAAGTCTTTCGGGATAGGAGATACTCTAGGTCTTGTAATCGCAGGGGAGCCAAATCCAATTATCAAAAATAGAGGTGAAGACGGTTGGTCTGGGATTACACTTCCGCAAATGGCGATAGGGTACGAAGTAGAGTTGACGCCAATTCAGATCCTAGCATTTTATAATGCTGTTGCCAATGATGGTGAGTTCGTAAAACCTCAATTTGTGAAAGAGATTAGGAGAGGGGATGAGACTATAGTTGAGTTTGAAAAAGAGGTGTTGAATGAAAAGATTTGCTCTGATGAAACAATAGCGAAGCTTAAAAAATGCCTTGAAGGGGTCGTGGAAAGAGGAACCGGAAAAGCGTTACAATCTTCTAACTTTTCTATTGCCGGTAAAACAGGTACGGCCAAAATCGTCAACTCAAACAAAGGGTACGGTGATGATTACCAAGCTTCATTCGTGGGTTACTTCCCTGCTGATGATCCTAAGTATTCTTTAATCGTAAATATCGCAGGTCCAACTAAAGAAATTTATGGCGCCCAGGTTTCAGGCACTGTTTTCACGGCAATTGCTGAT
>JBLFXO010000205.1:0-6672 GCA_047609865.1 Arenicella sp. | reverse complement strand
AAGATAATATTGCTGCTGGATATAGTGTAAGAGCATTCACAGGTGAAATTGAATCAGAAAAAGCGGAATTAGAGCATGCTGGTAGAGGTTATAAAGTTCCGAATGGCGGAATCTATTCTACTCCAAATGATCTTGCCCGTTTTCTAATGGCACAATGTAATGGCTCGGGACCCCTTTCAGAAACACATCTTGAAACTATGCAAACAATTCATACTCCAGAAAGCACCGAATATGGTTATGGTTTTGGATACTACATCAGAAACAATGATAAGGGAATCAGAATGGTTGAACATGATGGAGGAGTCGAAGGATACCAAGCCATGATGGTGTTCAATCCAGAATATAAAATTGGAGTGGTATTAATGAGAAATTATAATTTTGGAATGACTAATATTTTATTAGAACCAAGAAAAGTTTTGAGTCATCTTGTTAAAGCGAAGTCCCTTTGAAAAACGTACTACTTTACATAGTAACATTTAGTGCCATCTCTGGTTTCTCTCAAAAACCAACTATCAAAGAATGCAAAGTATCGACCTACCAATGTGCCTATGCTGAAGGAGCGGAAGACAAAACTTTCCTATCTCAGTTCTCATCAGAAACATTCTCTAATGGCAACTTTATAAAGAAAGAATGGGAATTTGACAAAGACTCCATTCTTCAATTCTATACTCTTTCTTTCACTTCCCCTAATACAAAACAAACATACGTCTATGCCTACGGTTTTGATGTCGTTTCTAAATCTTCTAGCAGTACAATTTGGATGGCACAGCTAGACACAATAAAGAATGAACTTTTAGAGCTAAACTTATCAAGTAGTCAAGCTTATGGGCCAAACCATGATTTTAATATAATGACCCTTAAATCTGATACCTTATTAAAATTTGACCATTACGTTGTTCCCGAAGAAGACACTTTGTTTACATATTGTGAGAGATGGTTGAATAATGCCCTGAAGAACCTTTATTCAAAGAGTCTTCCTGAAATAATTGATCTTACCACATTCTCTTCCGGAGAGCAATCTAGAATTTATACTCAGAATTTTTATCCTGAAAGTTCTCCATTCTCCAGCAACTTTCAAATGTTCTCAGATTATGTTGAACCAGGACAAACAAAAATCACGAAAGACATAAAAAAGAAG
Organism: Arenicella sp.; assembly: GCA_047609865.1. Taxonomy (GTDB): domain Bacteria; phylum Bacteroidota; class Bacteroidia; order Flavobacteriales_D; family Crocinitomicaceae; genus Paracrocinitomix. The sequence continues at coordinate 5,534 of JBLFXO010000205.1, read as the reverse complement.
TACAAATTGATTGAGAAAAGAGATAAAAAGAAATACCAAAAATGGAAAGCGAAAATTGGATGTAGCTATCAAATAAGGGAGTATTTTATTGAGTAATTTCTTAAGTTATTGTTAATGTTTATTTTGGCCTAAATAGATGCTATATCTTGAGAAGAATATGAAGTCTATCAACTTATTTTGTCTGTACCGAATCTTGAATACTTCCTGTACTCAAGAGCTCAAAAAAGACAGGTCACCATCAACTTTTATTAATCCATTTTTAACTGATACTCTATCTGAAGGGGCATTTTTCGAAGCCGACCCAGATCCCACAGACTAACATTCCTGCAGATTCTATTCAAATTAAAGGCGTCCTTTTGGCTAATGATAAATACCGAATTGAATACGGGTACTCATTTGTAGAGTGCTATGGATTTTGTCAATCAGACATTATCCTAAGCTCATGTTTTAAAGCTTTGCCTCCAACAATTGAATTAGCAGATTAGTGACGAAAACGGCAATAATCTGCTAACCGAAGTCACGGACTCTAGCTGGATAATAGTTGACAACAATCTCAATACTGAAACAAATTCAATGGTAATTTTTGATCAAGGTTCAGAAAATATATTGAGTATAAGTTCAGATGGTTTTCTTGGCGGTCAGGAATATCGTTTCTATTCAACACCTAACGACATAAATACGATCGCTATCGTCTATGAAAACAAAGGGTTCAATTGTAAGGTGGACACCAACGTTGACTTAATCAATTATAATGGTGTTGATTATCAAGGAGGAAAGAAAGGTGAAACTTATTTCCTGACTAAGCATTAAGCATTAAGACCTAGCACTGTTACGTTAATACACCTAATCCCAAATTTGTTTGATGAGTATATTAATTGCTAAAGCTGATCAATAATCATTTTTATCCCCCCGAAATCAACATAGTTTTGATCAACCTAAAAATCAAAATTATGAAACATTTCACATTAATCATTTTCCTCATTGGAGCTCAGTTGAGTTATTCTCAAAACTTTGAATGGGCCGAGTCATTCGGTGGACTTTCAACAGAACAAGCTATTTCAGTTGTAACAGACCCAAATGATCAATCAATTTATCTCACAGGATTTTTCTTTTCAGAATTTGATGGTATTCCTGGAACTCCAAATTCAAATACGGTTGCTGTTGACGCTACTGACCTTTTTCTAATCAAGCTTGACGCACAAGGCGACTTCGTTTGGATGATTACTGTGGGTGGGCTTGATAATCAGTCAGGTATGGGTTTAATTATTGATGAGAATCAAAACATATTGATGTTGGCTAGGGAATCTCCAAATACATCCGTTTATAAATTTGATGCAAACGGCAGTTTCGTTTGGTATTACGTCAGTGGTTATGCCAATTCGACCAGCCCAGAATCAATTTCTTTAGACAGCGAAGGAAACGTATATGTGAGCGGTACATTCTCAGACACCGTAGATTTTGACAACTCAGTAGTGGCAGACGAGCTAATTGCTCAAGGCAACGAAGACGCCTTCATTCTTAAGTTGGATACTGATGGAGAATACATATGGTCAAAATCAATTGGTGGACCTTCAGGTGGTGCAATTGGAAAAGAAATCTCGATAAATTCTGAAGACGATATCATATTGTCAGGCTTCTTTCACGGAACGGTTGATTTCGATCCAAATGCCGGCAACGAGAATTTCACTGCTTTTGGTTCAACAGACATCTTCACGACTAAACTTGATTCTGCAGGAAATCACATTTGGACAATGCAAACGGGTGGTTCCTTATCAAATCAAGTCACGGGAATTACACTAGACGGTGATGACAACATTTATTCTACTGGCCATTTTGAAGGCTCAATGGATGCTGACCCATCAACAAATGCGGAATTCTTAAACACTAACGGAAACTTTGATTTCTTCGTCCAAAAATTGAATACTGATGGAGAATATCTTTGGGCTATTGGTTATGGCGGAATGCAATATGACATTGCAAAGGGAATTTGTCTTGATGATGATGGCGAAATATATGTCACTGGAAATTTTGGTGCAGCAATGGATTTTGATCCAGGAACAGAAATTTATTCCCTTGACGCAGGGGTTGCAGATGATGGTTTCATTCTGAAGTGCAGTAATGACGGAGACTTTATATGGGCTAGACAAATTGAAGGAATTGACGCCTTTAATACGGGTATTGATATTCATGTTGATATTGACGAGAACATTTTAGTAGTTGGAGAATATATGGGACAAACTGACTTTGATCCAAACTCAAGCGACCACTACATCAGTTCTATTGACATCCTTGATGTTTTTATTTTAAAATTAAATCAAGATCATTCAGGAATTGAGAATATTAAAGAAGAGAGTTATAGCATATTCCCTAATCCTTCTCAAGGAGTATTAAGTGTAGAAGGTGAATATCAAGAGAGCGGAATTCTATACACACTAGATGGTAAAGTAATTGAAACCTTCATTATATCTGAAGGCAAAATTAATCTTGAACATATTGATAAAGGAATGTACTTTCTAGTTATAGAATCTAGTCCGGGACACTTATCAAGCAAGAAAATTGTAATTGAGTAAAATCAAGTTTTCCAAATGAAAAGATGATGGAGGGTTAAATGCCCTTCATTATTCTTTTCAATAGTCGACAATATTCTTTGAGCAGCATTTACTAAACTTCTTTCCACTACCGCAAGGGCAGGGGTCGTATTTCCTCGCGTATTTGAATTTCTCATTGACTTTGGGATTAAAAATACTATCCAAGGCAGAATATAAAGCTGGATGTTCATCCCTCATTTTTTCTGGATTCTCAAAAAAGAATTCCCCAGTTACAGCCAGAAATTCGACTCTGTTCACTCCGCCATACTCCCTTATTGTTGAATCTCCCGCATTAATTTGACCCATTTTCTCCTGTACTAAGTGAAGCCACGGATGTATATCCGTCTCTGCCATTGCCATCTCCAAAATACCATCAACTTCGCCATCCTGCATATCTATAATATGAATGAATTCATGGATCGCAACATTTCTTTGATCCTTTTGATTTGCATAACCCTCATGAAGGGCCTTCTTAGACAGCTTCAGCACTCCTTCCATTGCTCCCCAACCAACTAGGCCTCTTGCCATTTTATCTGTTCCTTTAATTGGGAATTTATCTGGATGTAAATGAACTTCTTTCAGCCTACCATAATGCCAATTCGGAAGTCTTAGAGCAGGAATCACAGCACTTGAAGCGATCAGTATTCTATCCAAATCACTTATTTCCGTTTCTAATCCTATTATTCTGACGTTGAGCAAGAAAACGTGCGTCTTTTTCTCAAACATCACACGTTCTTCTCTATTGAGTCCCTTATAAAACTCAATACGCTCTTCTAAAATCTTCTTCCATTGGTAAGGAAACGCTCTATCTGGTGTTCTTATACCAGTGTCAACTTTGCTATTCCTTATTGCCTTTTTGACAAAAACAAAAAGTGCCCCGATAGCGAGACCAACAAGAATGTAAATGATGTATGAAGAATTCATTGATGTTAAAAATAGGAATTTGAATTCACTATCTTTAGAAAAAATACGTCTATGTTAATTCGAAACGCTGAGAAAAAAGACATCCAATTCATAGTAGAAATGATTGCAGATGACAAGCTTGGTGCTCAAAGAGAAGATTACAAATTGCCATTACCCCAAGTTTATTTAGATGCCTTCGCAAATATTTTTGAAGATGCCAATCAAGAATTGATGGTCGTTGATTTGGATGAGAAAGTGATTGGATGTTTTCAGTTAAGTTTCATTCAATACTTGACCTATCAAGGAGGAATCAGAGCTCAGATTGAAGGTGTGAGAATCCATACAGATTTCAGAAGTAAAGGAATTGGGAAGCAAATGTTTGAATGGGCAATAGAGAGATCAAAAGAGCGAAAAGCACATGTTTTGCAGCTTACAACAGATAAAAAAAGACCTGAGGCACTTAAGTTTTATGAAGATTTAGGATTTAAAGCTAGCCACGAAGGCATGAAATTACATTTTTGAACGTTCAATAATTATGAAGATTACTAATACGGAAGATTTAAGAAAATTGTATCCTGAACCGAAAGGAAGGACACTGAAAAAAGAACTTCTTGAATTGGATAAGCATTGCATCAACTTTCTTTCTAAATCACCTTTCATGGTGCTTTCAAGCGTTGGGAAAAACGGGAAGATGGATGCCTCACCAAGAGGTGGAGAGGCTGGCTTTGCCAAAGTTCTCAATTCAAAACAGATTCTGTTAGCGGATGCAAAAGGCAATAACAGACTAGATTCTATCACGAATATTGTTGAATCAGGAGAAGTTGGTTCATTGTTTTTGATTCCAGGAATTGATGAAACATTGAGGATTAATGGAACAGCGGAAATAAGGACAGATTCAAAGTATTTGGAGTTTTTCAAAAATGAGCAAAACGAACCTAAAACATTCATTTTGATCAACATTGATACCGTATTTCTGCATTGCGCAAAAGCTTTGATGCGGTCAGATTTATGGGGGCCTAAGTTCAAAGTTGCTCCTAAGGATTTCCCGACCATGGGTCAAATGATTAAAGATCAAATTAAAGGAGAAGAAGTTCCTGAGTCTAGAGAAGATATGAAAGATAGATATCAGTCAGATTTGTAAACTGCTTAAATATTTTCCCATTAGCTCCGTTTATCAAGGATGAAGCTTTCTCTCCTTTGTATTATTGGATGTTTTTTAATCTCTTGTAGTTCTAATGAAGCACCTACTCCTTCTGAACCAAAAGATCCAAGTATAAGAGACACCTTTGATCTACCCTTAGATACTTTGGCAATTTTAGATATGATGGATATCCCTTTGTCCGCTTATCATGACACAATCTTAGCAGATTATGAATTAGACACTTTTGACCTCATTTATCAAATGTACGCCTGCGATTGTCAGCGTTGGATTGAAGTTGAAGAATACGATAAATCAATTGATACCAAGAATACAGAATACTATCATTTGGACGTAAGTGAGCACGGCTTTTTCATTAAACCAGCTTTTCATGATGTTGAGATTCATCCAGACATACATTACCAAGGAAATAAAATTCGATTTATTGGCTATTGGGAAGAAGATCCAGACTATTACACACAATCATTAATCCCTACCAAAAAAAGAGTACTTACTTATTTTGGATATGAAGTCATAAAACCGGTGAGAGTTTGGGGACCAAAGTATCATTCTGGCGAAACGGAGCTACCAAATGGAACTGAAGAAATGATCAATACATCACAATTGACGATTCGGTAATATGTTCTCGATACAATCATGACGAAAAAGTCATGACCACTCGAACAAACCTCTGCTTCATCACTAATAACAAAAAACTACTTTTTGAATATGGGAAATGTCAGTCTGGCACTATAACTATAGAGATGTCGAAGACAAGCCTATGTTTACCTCATTGGATTATTCAGCTACACTTCGACAAGCTCAGTGTGACAAAAATCTTTGGTTATTGAACAAAACTAATTTCAATCATTCGGCAATATTCTCCAGAAGAACATCTTTTTAGG
>JBLFXO010000204.1:0-6716 GCA_047609865.1 Arenicella sp. | reverse complement strand
AACCAAAACTAAGCTTTTGCATATCTACTTAACAACTAAGATGATTTAATGTTCATTAAAAAAGCCCTCCTCACATATGCGAAGAGGGCTTTGGAACTAATATTAGTCGCTTACTGATTTAAAGCATCAGAAAAACAATATTCATTTTTATCAATCAACTTCGCCGCAATTAATTGTCTTGCGTCTTTTGTGTTAAATGCTTGAACTTTAGTAAATCTCTTCAATCCCATCATCATCATTCTCAGTTCATCATCAGTTACAAACCCCATCAAAGCGTCTTTACCATGTTTGTTGATAGCATCTGCTGCATCAAACATGTAGGTTTTAAGGATAGCAATATACTCTGCACTAGCTTCTTCTCCATTAGCCTTCACCATCTTTTCTACTCTCAATAAGGTAGATTCAGCAGCATATACGTAGTTCACCATATCAGCAACATTCATTAAAATCTCTTGCTGCTTAGCTAATTCCATCATCAACTTTTGAGCTGCTGTTCCAGCAACCATTAAAACTGCTTTTTTGAAATTCTTTATTACTTTTTTCTCTTCTGCAAATAAGGCTGTAGAAGGATCCTCAAAATCAGGAATACTCATGAGCTCATTAGCAACTGCTGTAGCAGGTCCCATTAAGTCTAATTCACCTTTCATTGCTTTCTTAAGAATCATATCTACCGTCAACATTCTGTTGATTTCGTTAGTTCCTTCAAAGATCTTATTAATTCTAGCATCTCTATACGCTCTCTCTACTGCAGATTCTGCTGAGAATCCCATTCCGCCATGAATTTGAACACCTTCATCTACTACATAATGTAGTACTTCAGAGCCTATTACTTTTAGGATTGCACATTCAGCAGCAAATTGCTCGATTCCTTTTAAAGTAGCTTTTTGTTTATCCATTCCACCAGCTTCTAATGCTTTAATCGCATTATCAATGTCCGCTCCACATCTATAAACAGCCGATTCTAAGACGAAAGTTTTGATTGATTGCTCAGCCAATTTGTGACGGATTGCTCCGTACTTAGAAATTGGTCTTCCGAATTGATCTCTTTCATTCGCATATTTTACTGAGTAATTGATCGTTTCTTTTGATCCACCTAAAACACCAGCACCTAGTTTAATACGTCCGATATTTAGGATGTTCAATGCTATTTTAAACCCTCCTTCTCTGTCTCCTAATAAGTTCTCAGCTGGAATTATTACTTTATTAAAGAATACTTGTCTTGTAGAAGATCCTTTGATACCCATTTTCTTTTCTTCTGGATTCAAAGTGATTCCTTCAGTACCACCTTCAACAATAAAGCCAGTTAGGTTAGCATCATCACCAATTTTCGCAAATACAGTAAATACATCTGCAAATCCTGCATTTGTAATCCACATCTTTTGACCAGTGATTGAATAGGTTTTTCCATCTTCAGACAAAACAGCTTTTGTTTTTCCTGAATTGGCATCTGAACCTGAAGAAGGCTCAGTTAAACAATATGCTGCTTTCCATTCTCCAGAAGCTAATTTGGGAATGTACTTTTGCTTTTGTGCTTCAGTTCCATAATAAAGAATCGGTAAAGTTCCAATTCCTGTATGAGCACCATAAGCTACAGAGAAAGAGTTTCCTCTTCCTAAATATTCAGTTGCTAAAAGCGAAGTTGGGAAATCTACACCCATTCCTCCTAAATCTTCAGGAACAGACATTCCTAACATACCTAACTCACCAGCTTTCTCTAATTTTTGCTGCATTAGACCTTCCTCCATTGACTCAATTCTCTCCTTATCAGGTTCGATCTCTTGTCTGATAAAATCAAGACAAGATTGAGCAATCATTCTTTGTTCTTCGTTAAAATCTTCAGGAGTATAGATATCAGTACATTCTGATTCTTTAATTAAAAATTCTGCTCCTTTAATAGGCTGTTTCTCTTCCATTATATTCTCAATTTACAATTAGCAATGTGTAATTATCAATTCAACTAAAAATTCTTTGAATATTACACTTTTACCATGTTTCTTTACTTTCTTATTATTTATTTTTTCAATTTGCAATTATCAATTCCGAACCTAATTGTAGATTATTCGTTGCCAATTGATCATTGACTAAAGTATTTCTAATACACCAGCTGCTCCTTGTCCTGTACCAATACACATTGTAACAACTCCGTATTTTTGATCTCTTCTTTTTAATTCATTAATTATTTGAACAGAAAGTTTTGCTCCCGTACATCCAAGAGGATGACCTAAAGCAATTGCTCCTCCATTTACATTCACGATATCAGGATTTACTCCTGTTTCTTTGATTACTGCTAAAGATTGAGAAGCAAATGCCTCATTCAGCTCAAATAAATCAATGTCATTCATTTTTAAACCAGCCATTTCAATAGCTCCAGGAATTGCATCCACTGGTCCGATTCCCATTATTCTTGGTTGAACACCAACAACTTTATAAGAAATCAGTCTTGCGATAGGCTCTAAGTTTAGCTTCTTCACCATTTCTTCAGACATCATCAAACAAAATGCTGCACCATCAGACATTTGAGAAGAGTTACCTGCAGTAACAGTTCCGCCATTCATGAAAACAGGCTTTAACCTTGCTAAAGCTTCAACTGTAGTCCCTTTTCTCGGTCCTTCATCTGATGCAAAGTGATTTTGTCTTTCAGCTCTTTTTCCATTAGCATCAACATAAACTTCATCAATCGCTACTGGAATAATGTCATCAACAAATTTCCCTTCTTCTTGGGCCTTTAATGCTTTCATGTGAGAATTGAATGCAAATTCATCCTGCATTTCTCTAGTGATCTCATATTTCTTAGCAACTTCCTCTGCAGTGTTTCCCATTCCCCAATACCAATCGGCATGGTCTTTAGATATTTTAGCATTCGGAACTACTCTCCATCCACCCATTGCAATGGCTGACATAGACTCTGTACCTCCAGCAATAATAACATCTGCCAATCCGGCTTCAATTTTTGCCTTTGCTATTGCCATTGTTTCAATACCTGAAGAACAGTATCTGTTCACGGTCATCCCTGGAACCTTATCAGTATCTAATCCCATCAAAGAGATGAATCTACCAACATTTAGTCCTTGTTCTGCCTCTGGCATTGCGTTACCAACAATAACGTCATCTATTAAGTCTGGATCCAAATCAGGAACCTCACTCATTATTTTCTTAATAACATCTGCTGCTAAATCATCTGGCCTTGTAAATCTAAGACCTCCTTTATTAGCTTTACCTACTGCTGTTCTGTAGGCCTTTACGATATATGCTTGTGTGCTCATATTAGTATTAAGTTAAATAGTATTAAGTATCAAGTATTCAGAGATTTGTTTAAAGCAAAAATCATCCTCTGAACTTCTTTGAGGTTCTCGATAATCAATTCTGTTTCTATTTTAAATATCCTTTTTATTAATAATAATTGTGTTTCTAATTCATAACTGGACCCCGTTGCGATATTTAAGAACCGTTGAAAATCTTTCTTCGAGTTTCTGCCGGCACCTTCTGCAATGTTAGAAGGAACTGATAACGCACATCTATTAAGTTGACTTGTGAAATTAAATTTTTCAGACTCGGGCAATGTCTTTGTGATTGAATAAACTTCAACAACCAAATCCATACTTTTCATCCAAACCTTCAACTCCTTATAATTGTGCATTTCTTAATACTTAAATACTCACTACTTGATACTCTAATTACGCAGTATCTTCCCTTTAGTCACAATGCTTTGAATTCTCTCTAAGGTTTTCTTCTTAGTACATAAGTCTAAGAATGCCTTTCTTTCTAAATCCAATAAGAACTGCTCGTTCACTTTAGTTGGTTCAGATAAATCTCCTCCAGCCAAAACATATCCTAATTTCTCAGAGATATATGCATCATGCTCTGAAATGTATTTACCGTGCTCCATTGTATCCGCACCTACGTAAACAATACCTAGTGCTTCATTTCCTAAGACAGTGATATCCTTCGCCATAACTGGCTGAGTGTATCCTGCATTATACATTGAAAGTGCAGCTTCTTTAGCTCTTGTTAATTGATAATCTCTATCCACAACCACTTCATCAATTCCTTTTCTCAAATAACCTAAGTCAAATGCTTCATAAGCAGACGTTGAAACCTGAGCTTGACCAATTGTCAAGAACGAATCTCTAAATCTGTTAATTCTAACATCACCTTCATTTAGATTATCAGATAGTCTCTTAGCGAACTCTTTAGTTCCACCTCCACCAGGGATAAGACCAACTCCAAATTCTACCAAGCCCATATAAAGTTCTGCGTGGGCAACAACTTTATCTGCGTGCATTGACATTTCACATCCACCACCTAAAGCCATGTTGTGAGGTGCAACGATTACAGGACAAGATGAATATCTAATTCTCATCATTGTATCTTGGAATTGCTTAATTGCAAAATTCAATTCGTCATATTCTTGCTCAACCGCCATCATGAAAATTAATCCAACGTTAGCTCCAGCCGAGAAGTTCTGACCGTTATTTGAAATGACCAATCCTTTGTATTCTGTTTCAGCTAATTCAATTCCTTTTTGGATTCCAGCTAAAACGCCTCCACCAATTGTATTCATCTTAGTGTGAAATTCTAAGTTCAAAATTCCATCTCCTAAATCAATAAGATGACAATCAGAATTCTCCCAAACTGTTTTAGAATCTCTAATATTTTCAATAAATAATAGATCTTCAGTTCCAGGAATCACTTTGTATTCTCCAGAGTTTTGATCGTAGTATTTTTTTAAGCCGTTTTCTAATTTGTAGAATGAAGTATTTCCAGCTGCAACCATATCAGTAATCCAAGCTGCAGGAGTTCTTCCTTGCTCTTTCATGATAGCAATTGCTTTCTCCACCCCCACAACGTCCCATGTTTCAAATGGACCTAATTCCCATCCGAACCCAGCTTTTAAAGCATCATCTACTTTGTAAACCTCATCTGAAATTTCAGGAATTCTATGTGACACATAAGAGAAAAGACCTGAGAACAACTTCTTAAAGAAATCTCCTGCTTTATCTTTTGAGTAAAACAACATTCTAGTTCTTTCAGCTAAATCATCAACCGCTTTGGTAGCAGCCAAAATTGGAAAATCAGCTCTTGACTTTGAACGATACTCCATTGTCTTAAGGTCAAGAGTCAAAATTTCTTTCTTGCCATCTTTCACTTCTTTTTTGTAGAACCCTTGTTTAGATTTAGAACCTAACCAGTTGTTCTCAACCATTTTCTGAACGTATGCAGGTAATTTGAAAGATTCTCTTTCTTCATCTTCTGGACAGTTTTCAGTTAAGCCGTTTGCGACATGAACCAAAGTATCTAACCCAACAACATCACATGTTCTGAATGTCGCAGACTTAGGCCTTCCCAGCACAGGCCCTGTTAATTTGTCAACTTCTTCAACTGTCAAATCCATTTCCTCAACGGCATGGAACAATGACATAATTGAATATACACCTACTCTATTTGCAATAAAGGCCGGAGTATCTTTACATAAAACCGTTTTCTTCCCTAAGAATCTAGCTCCATACTTCATAAAGAAGTCTGTTACTTCCGGATCCGTTTTTGGAGTAGGAATTACTTCTAACAACTTTAAATATCTTGGGGGATTAAAGAAGTGGGTTCCGCAAAAATGCTTTTGAAAATCATCTGATCTTCCATCTAACATCATGTTAATCGGAATTCCTGATGTGTTTGAAGAAACTAATGTTCCAGGTTTTCTGAATTTATCAACTCCTTCAAAAATGATCTTCTTAATATCTAAACGCTCAACCACAACTTCAATAATCCAATCACATGAAGAGATATCCTTCATGTTATCTTCAAAATTCCCTGTTGTAATTCTTGAAGCGAATGATTTCTTGTAGATGGGAGAAGGCTTAGATTTAAGTGACGCCATTAAAAAGTCATTCACTAATCTGTTTCTAACTGCCTTATCTTCTAATGTCAATCCTTTAGCCGTTTCTTTAGCGCTCAGTTCTCTTGGCACCATGTCCAACAGTAATACTTCACAACCAATATTCGCCAAATGGCATGCAATACCAGAACCCATAATTCCTGACCCTAATACTGCGACTTTCTTAATGTTTCTTTTCATCTCGTAATGAAATTTCTATTTAATATCTTCTAATAACTCTGTTAAATGCTCATCAACTTTTAGCATTACCTCAAAGAAGGCCTTCACCTTCGTTTTAGGAAGCTTCTCATAAAGAGCTTCATTGAATTCAAGTACCACCTTTTTAGCTACGGCTCTCTTTTCTACTCCCTCATCAGTAAGGTACACTAGCGACTTTCTTTTATCAATGTCATCAGTCTTTCTCAAAATGAGTCCTTTATCCTCCATATTCTTCAATGTTCTGGATAGACTAGTTGGCTCCATTCCCATTTTTGGACCCAACGCTGTGCTCGGTGTGCCTTCCTTTTCAACGTTAAGGAGAATAAAACCCCACGAAAAAGACATATCATGCTTTGCCGCCATTTGGTTATAATATCTCGATATCTTAAACCAGTTATTGCGGACGTGGAATTCAAAAAGCTGTTCTTTATTCATTTCTTAATGCTATATTAGTATCGAAGTTAGCAGTTTTTTCTTATGCGCGCATAATTTTTTATGCTTTTTTTTTAAATTATTCTTGTATTCCTTTTTCTCAACCTTGAAATCAAATTTTATGACTTATTTAAATAAAGCATTTATGCTTGCCTTTATAACCCTTTTGCCCAACATTTTCTTTGCACAAGAA
>JBLFXO010000203.1:0-6758 GCA_047609865.1 Arenicella sp. | reverse complement strand
AGTAAATTGTGTTAAAAAGAGGGGCCAGAAAATCAGCCCATCAAACATTTCATTTTTTTTCGCTAAAAAATTGATTTTTTGATGGTTGTGCTCAATTCTATTCATAAATTTGATCCCGAATAGGGAAATGAAATATTTAATTGGAATAGGATTATTTGCATTAGGTGGTTTGGGAGGCTATATGATTGGCTCTCAAAATACAGGGGCAGAATTGCTGACTGAGTCAGCGCCTACTGAATTGGTAACCCAAACCCTATATGACACAATTGTCGAAACCCAAATAATTGAAATTCCTGAAGTTATAGAAGGAGTCGACTCCTTGAATACAACATCAGATTCTGTATCAATTGATTCTTTAATGGTAGCAATTCCTTTAGACTCAGGAGAAATTGAAGGCGATATCTCTATAAGAAGAGAGAAGTTAGTAAGGACTGTTTGGATTGAAATTGACGTTTTGAAAGAAATTATCAAAGATACCTTGGCCAGTCAACTAATCGGAGTCCTAGAAACCTTTCCGAGTAGAATGCTAGTCGAATTTTGGGAATCCCCTCTAAACTTTTCAGGATATAAACTCAGTAAAAATAAACTGCTAATGTTCGGTATGCCAGATAATTTGGTCTATGACATTTACAGAAAGGAAAACGATTACTTTATTTCTACTGAAAATATCTATTACTCAATGAAAGAAACGGAAGAATTCTTGCCATATTTGGAAGTAGAAAAAGAAGTAGTTTTTAATGATTGAGTTTTTCAAATTTCACGGTGCGGGTAATGATTTTATCATGATTGACAACAGATTACCTGTGTTTCAGGGAGATAAGATTGAATTCGCCAAAAAGATTTGTTCTAGAAGGTTTGGTGTAGGATCTGACGGCATCATTTTCATGGAGAACTGGTCTGAGGGAGATTTTAATATGGATTTTTACAATCCTGATGGAAGCCAAAGTTTTTGTGGAAATGGATCAAGATGTGCAGTCGCATTTGCTAAGAAATTAGGAATGATAGAATCAAAAGCAAAATTCTTGGCAGTTGATGGTGTGCATGAGGCGAAAATTGAGAATGAAATATTCTGCATTCATATGGGTGATGTTGAGAGCTTTGCTCGTTTAGAAAAGGACTTCATTATAGATACCGGCTCACCACATTATATAAGTACCGTCACTAATCTTGAAAATAAAGATTTATTGGCAACAGGAAGGGCTGTTAGATTTTCTGATCCTTTCAAAGAGAAGGGGATTAATGTCAATCTAATAGAAAAAGATGCTGAACGTTCATTCCGCATTCGAACATATGAAAGAGGAGTGGAGGATGAAACATTGGCTTGTGGAACTGGAGCTACTGCTGCGGCTTTGGCATTTGCCGAGGAGAACGATTTGGCGGATGGACGAATAGAAGTTAAGGCAATGGGCGGTAACTTATCTGTTGATTATAACAGAGAAGGAAACGGATTTAGAAATATCTGGCTTAATGGGCCAGCAGTAGAAGTATATAAAGGAGAATTTAATGTCTGAAATTTTTGACCTGAAGCCTTTTGAGGGGCTTGAAATTGATGGTTCTTACATCTTATTAGTACATCCTCAAACTATTCCACATCTGATTTTCATTCATCATGAAAACTACTTTTCGCTAACGCATAAAGAAGTAGAGTTTAATGTGCCGATAAAGCCAATGATGAAGAAGTTGTGTCGTTTGAATAAAAGAATGATCTTCATCAAAATCAAGAAAAATCAATTTGATCCAAAACCTGTTTTCTCTAAATATGAGAAAGTTGATGAACAATTGATTACTTGTCTTTATCCAATCAAAGAGCTTTTGCTTCCTGATTCACAAGCCGAAATGATTTTTGAGCTTGTTCCTGAATTGTATGAGAATCAATTAATTGAAAGTGTGAGTCAAATGAATCTAACTGAATATCTAGATTCTAAAGGAAACTTTACACTCAACGAATACAAAAAACAGGCAATATTTTCGTATATTGAACAGCTCAATAAACAAGATGCTGACAGGAAATAAAATCAAACTTAGACCAATAGAACCTTGGGATGTTGACAAGATTCTAGAGTGGGAGAACAATCATAAAAATTGGAGAGTAAGCAATACGTTAGTTCCGTTTTCAAAGGAATTGATAATGCAATACATCAACTCTGCCCAAGATATCTATTCTGTTAAGCAAGTAAGATTTATCATTACCCAAGTAGATGATTTGGCACCGATTGGTTCTATAGATATTTTCGAATTTGATGCCAAACACCAAAGAGCAGGGATTGGAATATTGATTGAAGAAGATCATAGAGGAAAGGGCTACGCCGTAGAAGCACTATCTCTAATTGATGGATACGCTTTAAATGTAGTTGGCATAAGAAACCTTTTCTGCAATATATTAGAAGATAATACAGAAAGTCAATCTCTTTTTACAAAGGCGGGTTATGTTGAAGTAGGTAGAAAAATAAATTGGTTTAATGATCAAATTGATTGGTTGGATGAAATCATGTATCAAAAAGTTTTAGTCTAGTGAAAAAGCTCATCTTTTTAGGAATCTTAATTGTTCTCGGAGTTGTCGTGTGGGTAGTAGGTAAACCGTATTACGACTTGCATTTTTCAGGTGGTCAAGCAGCTGAAGTTTATGATATTTACATTCCGACTGGGAGTAATGTAGAGGATGTAGCGAATTTATTAGATGGTAAAATAATGGATAAGGATAATTTCCTTGATTTCTCTTCTAAATTAGGATACACTGATGACAAGGTAGAACCAGGCAAATACAATCTAGGCGGTTCATTCAAAAACAAAGAAATTATTTACGCCCTTAAGAACGGTAATCAAGAGATCAATAATATTTCAATCACATTTAATAATTGTCGAACGATTGAGGAGATGGCTGGTAAAGTGGCTCCAAGTATTGAAGCAGATTCTGCTGAAATAGTTGATCACATAATGAACCCTGCAACTATTTCAACTTACGGATTCAAAGACGAAACCATTGTTGCCATGTTCTTACCCGACACATATGAAGTAGGAGAATGGGATATGTCGGCAGAAGAGTTCGTTGCCTTTATGGCCAATGTATTCAAAGAGTTTTGGGCAGATGAGGGTGGAACACTGAGAGGTTCAAAATTACATGATCTTCAGATGTCTCAATCAGAAGTTTCAACTTTGGCTTCAATTATTGAATCAGAACAAGGTGTGTTTAAACAAGAATGGGGAACTATTGCTGGTTTGTATTTGAATAGAGTAAAAGGCAATTGGTTTTTGCAATCAGACCCTACAGCCAAATTTTGTTGGGGAGATGAATTAGATGGTGTTCAGAGATTATTGACAGTTCACATGCAGAAAGATTGTCCATATAACACGTACTTGTATCCTGGTTTACCTCCTGGGCCAATTAGAATGCCTAGTAAAACAGCTTTAGATGCAGTTCTAAATGCAGAGCAACATGATTATTATTTCATGTGTGCTAAGCCAGACAATAGTGGTTTACACAACTTCGCTCACACCCTGACTGAGCATAACCGTAATGCACGTCTTTTCCATCAATGGATGGATTCTAGAAATTAAGATAGTCGCTAATTAACACTGCGGTAGCGTCATCTTTTAAGGACGAACCTGTATTTTCAATTTCAACTAAGTTTAAATCTGGTAAATAAATTCCAGGGTTAGATTCAAGAAGACGGGTCTCCTGAATGAAACAACTTGTGTTCTCTGTCGGAATGACAACTTCATTTGAAACATAGATTTTCTTCTCTACTTCTTGAAATACAGTATCACGAATAATCTTCTCAACTTCCACTGTATCATGCTGAACGATATATTCTGTCTTGTTTATTAGTTCTGTTTGAGCACCAAAGATTGAAAAGTAAAAGATAATCAGAGCTGCTACAGCCGCAATTGCTGTCAAAGCCTGATACAAAGGAATAACTCTGCCTAGTGACTTCGCAGGTAGAACAAGAGGCAAAGGAATTATCTTTTCGTCCTTTTCTAAGGCCGCAGGTAAATTTGCTATGATCGCTCTTTGCTGAAAGTATTCCTCTTCAGAGAAGTTCTCTTTAATCCAAAGTTGGTCATTTATTGAAAGCTCAGAGAAATCCTTATCCTCGATAAAATCAAAGAATTTGGAATTATTGATAGCTGTCTTTTTACTCATAATCTTATAGTTTTAAAGAGAATTCGTTGTTATATAACTCAGACATTTTTTTTGTAGCGTAAAAAAGTCTAGACTTGACTGTACCCTCGCTAATAGCTGTGACTTCTGAGATTTCTTTGATAGAAAATCCCTGATTGTATCTAAGAAGGATCACCGTTTTATGATTGATATCCAATTTTTCAACTGATGCTTGCAGAAATTCTTTAATCTCAGTTTTTTCGATTTGATCCTGTGTAGTCCATTCTATTATTGGTTCGCTATTCTGATCAATGTCTGTGGTAATTGTTTCTCTGAAGGAAGTCTTGGCCATGTTATTGGCAATTGTGAATATCCAAGTGTAAAACTTCTTAGAGGTGTCAAATTGGTTCTTCTTTTCCTGGACTTTCAAAAAAACATCTTGTAAATAATCTTGAGCTTTTTGTTCGTCTCCCTTGAATAGTTTGAAGAGAAACCCTAGAATTCTAGTCGAATATCTCTCATATAACAAAGTCAAGGCACTCATGTCATTGTGATCTTGTAATCGTGACATGAGCGCCTCATCATTAAGTTTAGAAATGTCTTTCTTGAATATTGACATTATCCCTCAATCAGCTTTTTGATATCTTCATATTTATCTGCCTTCTTGCTGATGTCAACAAGATAGCTCTCGAGGATTTTCATTTTCTCAATTTCTTCGCAATCTCTGTAATGTTTGTAAAGTTTAACAAAAGCAGGAAGGTAGGTCGCGTTCACTCGGTCGGCAACTTTATCAGCCATATTGAATGAAAAGTTCATTGTCAGATGATTTAAGAGGTATCGCTTTTCGTAGTTTCTTCTAATGAGTGAGATGTTGTCAATCTTCTCTTTTGAATACTTATATGCCAATCCTGTTAGGTAAAGATCTTCTCCAAACTCTTCTTCAAATTGAAACGCTGCTGTGCTAGAAACATATGCAGGATGTTTTTTGTTTTCGAAAATTTCTTGAAAGAGAATATTCTTCATGGAGTCTAAGCCACTCACACTCTGACATTCTTCAACATTTAAGTCACTAGTTTTTATTTCGAGCTTGTTCATTAGTTCCTTTCGATAATCATTCAATAGAAAAAGGCTAGTGTTGATAATGGTAACATCTTTCCTAAAGTTTTTCGCAGCTTGTAAAGCCAAGAAAGAGAAGGTATCGTTGTCGCCAGCTGTAAAGATTATTGCATTTTCTTCAACTTCTGCTAACTGATTATAGGCCCAATTGTAAACAGGTCCAGCAATTTCGTTCGCATTAAAGAACTTTATAGCGAACTTGTTTAACTTTTCTTGGTCGTTCATTATTGTATAATGAACAATAAAGTCAACATATGTTCTAGGGTCTGAAGGTCTTAATTCAAAGGCCTTTTCCAAATAAGCAAATTTCGTTACTTCAGTTTCTAGTTTTCTACTCTTGTACATTAAGAAATTGGCTTCAAAACTGTTTGGGATTATTTGATAAGCCTCTTTAGAGATCGACTCTTGCTTATCCATGTACATTTGTCTATCCTCATTTTCTTCAGATAAGTTTGCCATAGCACGATTTGCCATATAGTAATTGTACCAAGCGTTCCCATTTTCTTTACTCAAATCTATTTCACCTTTCCAAAGTTTTGCTTGGGTCTCATACCATGCAAATTCATGTCGCTCTTTGACAATAGAATATACTGATTCTGGTTTTTGGCTAAAAGAGAGTGTTGTAAAAAGGAGGCTTGCTCCGACTATTAAAATTTTCATTTTCTTGTTTTTATTGAACCGGCCGTATTCTGATTCTCAAGTAATACTCAAGAACTCTGTTTAGGTTCAGTCAAATTGAAAATAAATTTAGAATGTAATGGTAATATAGGTTGACAGATGCTTAAAGCACCAATTCATGACGGTCCATCTTTCTCATCAACTCATAAACGTGCTCATCATAATCGCTCTTAGGTTGACCCAGGATACGAAAGAACAGGTGAGCGATAAATAGTAGAGGAAAGAAGATTGCAAGTAGTCCAATCCATTGATGGTCAACAATTATCATTGTTGATACTAGCATGCCAGCCATTATAAGTATAGGGATCGATATGAATAGAAACAGAATAAACTTCATGGCCATGAAGTGACCTTCAACGTCTATTCTCACTTGATTCATATTCTCAGATTGAATTGTACCTTTTAGTTTGATAGCATTTCCTTGCACATTAGGCATCATGCTGAACTTTCCTTCTTTCACAGTTCCGGTGAAAGGATATCGGTCATAAGACTCCCTCACAAATTTGCCAAACTCTCCTGTGATTTTCTCAGCTACTGCTTGCGCCTTGTCTATGGGCAAATCACAAATGATGCTATGTGTCTTAAAGAATCCCATTAAAAGGCATTTATAAATACAAGAACGGCAACAATTGCTAAAGGATATAGAAAGAGTCCTATGTAAAGCTTCTTTGGAATCTCAAGTTCTTCAAGTGCTTTGGTAATTACGTGATCTGTATTTTCATTGTCTCCCATTTTTACAACTGCGCCACATCCTCTGCATTGTGAATCAGCAAATTTGTAACGTGGAAATAAAGAAAGACCATTAACTTGAAAATAAGCAACACCAGTCTTAATGAATAACTTTTGTTCTGAACATTTTGGGCAA
>JBLFXO010000202.1:0-6802 GCA_047609865.1 Arenicella sp. | reverse complement strand
TTTAGTTGGTGTTTACCATTCTAGGTTTAATCAAAATGAACGAATTGAGATTTGGAATAAAGTATTGAATAATGATCAAGAGCAGTTCAGAATTATTCTAGGTGCCAGATCTTCAGTATTTTTGCCATTTCAAAAATTAGGGTTAATCATAGTGGATGAAGAACACGAAAACTCATTCAAACAATACGATCCTGCTCCGAGATATAACGGTAGAGATATTGCTATTATTTTAGGACATCTGCACAAGGCCAAAGTTTTGTTGGGATCTGCTACACCTTCAATTGAGTCATACTACAACGCCAAAGAGGGCCGATACGGCTTAGTTGAATTAAATGAAAGATTTGGGGGCGTTCAAATGCCAGAGATCCAATGTGCAGATCTTGAAAAAGAAACCAAGCAAAAGACCATGAAATCTCACTTCTCCTCATTTCTCTTAAGAAATATGGAAGAGACTTTGGAGGCTGGTCAACAAATTATCCTCTTCCAAAACCGAAGAGGATACACTCCTATTTGGACTTGTGAGACTTGTGGTTGGACTCCTCAATGCAAAAACTGTGATGTCTCTTTGACATATCATAAAAGTGCGAGTGTTCTTAAATGTCATTATTGCGGCTATTATGTATCTCCCCCCTCAACCTGTGGTGCTTGTGGAGCTAGAAAGCTTAAAATGCTTGGTTTTGGTACAGAGAAAATTGAGGATGAATTAGCTATTTACTTCCCCAAAGCGAAGTTGAAACGAATGGATTTAGACACTACGAGAGCTAAGAATTCCTACGGTAATATCATCACTGACTTCGAGAATAGAGAAATTGACATTCTTATTGGAACTCAAATGGTGACTAAAGGTCTTGATTTTGATAATGTAGGCTTAGTAGGAATATTAAGTGCTGATCAACTTCTAAACTTCCCCGATTTCAGATCTTTCGAAAGATCATACCATTTGATGTCTCAAGTGGCAGGAAGAGCCGGTAGAAAAGAAAAAAGAGGAAAAGTTGTTGTGCAAACATTTGAACCTAATCACTGGATTATACAAAAGGTGATGCAACATGATTATAAGGGTTTTTATACCCAGGAAATATTGGAGAGAAGGAATTTTCATTATCCACCTTTTTTCAGAATCATAGTTTTAAAATTAAAGCACAGAAAGCAAGACACCTTAGAGATGGGAGCTGCTACTTTGGCTAAATCACTTGTCTCTACATTTAAGGATAGGGTTTTAGGACCAGAGATTCCGGCAGTTGGGAGAGTACGAAATATGTACATTAAACATATCACATTGAAATTTGAAAGAGATGCGTCTCCCAAAAAAGTCAAGGATATTCTCAAAGAAAAAATTGACGTATTTTTGAGTGATCACGATTATAGATCAATTAGAGTTGACATAAATGTAGATCCACAGTAAAATGCTAGCCGTACTTTCATTCATAAAATTGATTTTCCTTTTGCTCTGGTCATTCAGCTGCATCATTTTGGCAACTTTGGCCTACTTTTTAACCTTTCAAAAAGGTGCAATGTTGTTTTTAGCAAAACACATTTGGGCGAGACCAATGCTTATGATTTTGGGCATGAGATTGAAAATTCATGGAAAGGAAAATATTGATAAGAAGCAGCATTACTTAATCGTTGCTAATCACGCATCTTACTCAGACATCCCAGTGCTTTTTAGAACTTTACCTTTCAATGTGCATTATATAGCTAAGGCTGAATTAAAAAAGGTACCACTATTAGGTTGGTATATGAAAACTGCAGGAATCATTTTCATGGATCGAAAGAACAATAGAAATGCCAAAGCTTCAATCATTGCTTCAGGAGAGCTCATGAAAAAGGGCAAATCCGTAGCTATTTTTCCTGAAGGCACAACCAGTATTACAGGTGAGGTTGCTAAGTTTAAAAAAGGTGGAATGCATGTGGCAATGGCTGCAGAGTCAATTATTCTGCCAATTAAGATTAAAGGTTCTTTCGAGGCTTGGCCTAGTACTTCTAATTTTAAAATAAGAGGTGGTAGAATTGATGTGATAATTGATAAGCCAATTCCCTTTGAAGATTATAAGGATGAAGATGTCAATGTATTCTTGACGAAATTAAGGCAACAGATTATAGATCTCTAATATTCGTCAATCAGCATAGTGACTGTATTTCTGAACTGATACTCCTTACCGTCTCTATCCTTAATAGTTAAGTAATAGACATAAACACCTTCAGAAACTATCTTACTGAACCTGTTTCTACCATCCCATCCTTGATAGGCATCATCTGTATTGAAAAGAATTGCACCCCAACGATCATAGATTGTCAAGCTATAAGTATCAAAATCATAAAGAGAAACGATAGGTAAGAATATTGGATTGGCACCATTAATAAAGAATGCATTCGGGATATATACAATAGGATCTAAAGTTGCACAAACAGTATTTGAAAATGCAGATTCTCCAAAACCGTAAGAATTCGTTCCTTCAACTGCCTCAATGCGATAACAGAACTGACCTTCTGAACCTAAATAATTTGAAACATCATCTGTATAAGATCTTACACCGGCTAAAGTTGTGGCGAATGGAGTTGCGGGAAAAATGCCATTCTCTCCCCTATAGATATTGTATTGAACAATATCTGCATCAAAACCTTGATAAGCAGACCAAGCTAATATATTTTGCATGGCAACATGATCAACTTCAACTTTGAGATAGACAGTTCGTCCAATGTTCGAAGTTTCTCCCCTGTTACCGCAAGAATCTATAATGCTTATTTGATATTCATATGCTCCTCGTTCTGGAGAAATCTCTGAATCAAAGTAGGGAATGAAGTCAGTACCGTTGGGAGCTAAGGTTCCAGCAACATCAAATACTGCGCTTTGAGGTCCTCTTACTTCAATCTCGTATTCAGTCACTGAAGCAGTGCCATCAGTGTAAAGCAGGACCTCTATTTCATTCATTAGATTATGAGAAGCTGTCGCTAAATAATGAAAATTAGCTGTACTTGGCCTTACAACATATCTGCAGTTTCTATTAGAATAGGAGACAGAATCATTGTTAGAAACAGCCCTGATGTAGTAACAGTAATTCACATCATAAATCAAATCTACATGTTCGTATGACAATACTTCGGGAGCTAATGTAGCGACCACATCATAAGTGGAACCACCAATGCTAGCAATCACTTCATATCGGTTCACTCCTTCTGACCAACCAAGGTAATCTGTCCAAGTTAAACTGATATTTCTATCACAAATTTCTAAAGAGTTATCCAAGTGAATTGTGGTGTGCGGATTACTTAAAGCTGATGTTTGATAAGTAGCAGGTACTGCATTTGTGAAACAAGAATCGAATGCGGTTATCCTAAATGATTCGGGCTCTATAGCTGAGGTTGTAAGCGCATAACTAAAGCTTGTGTTATTAATTCCCCAGGCCGTATCCTTTGCCACCCAAAATCCTCCCTCAAGAACATAAATTACATAGCCATACGTATCCGGAGAAATATTAACATCCCAACTTAAATTCACAAATTGACTAGTTGTATCAACACTTACCCAATTCAGAACAGGAATGTAAGGATTGATTATATCTCCCAGTTGCGCTCCTTCGGCATTCGAAGTTGAAGAACATCCTGCAGCATTAGGAATAACAATTTCATAACTCAAGAACTCATTGCAAATATCAATTGTATCTAAGAAAGTGTTTTCTCCATAAGGCACGGTTGCTCTAAGTGTCCAAGTTCCCACAGGATATTCACGATATATTTCTTGCATTGGGTTATCACCAGCATTCATTGGTGTATGTGTGCTGTTCCAATTCAACTGAGCTCTTCCATCACCCAAATCATTTAGCGTTAGAAAGATAGAAGCCAATGTATCAGAGGGCGATAAGTTATTTCCATCACATCCAAATTGCGTTTGAATGAAATAATGTTTTGAACTTAGGTCAGCGTTTGCCCCAACTACGGTATAGTTTTCAGTCGTTATAGCAGGAATAGAAGCGATAAACCCATCTTCAATTGACCATACTTGATACTCTACAAATGAGGTTCCAGGATCTGATGTCTGGGTCCATGTCAAGTCAACATCTCCGTTAGGCAGTACGTCAATACAATGCAAATCAACTGCCAGGATTTCTGGTCTGTTCTTTAGCTTAATTCTAATCGTTTCATAAGTTCTACCAGGCACAGAGCAGTAGTCGTCCTGAGCGTTGAGTACGAAATCATAAATCTGTTCTGATTGTTGAACCCCATCTCCATCTAACAAATGATCACAAGATGTTTGCCAATTGAAATTAGTCGTTAACCCTTGAACTCCCTGAATTAGTGGTGGTTGATCTAAAGTTGCACAAGGCGTGTATTCACATCCGGCTCCTGCATTGGTTAAACCTGTCCCGAAATAATTTCCTGTTGGATTAAGAGTAACCGTCTGCGGCGTTCCGTCTTGTAAGTTCTCCATATCTGCAATGATGATGTCAAAGTTGATAAGGTCTCCGGCAAAGAACTCTGCTTCAAAAGATGTATTACCAGCAAAAGGTGGAGTAATTGTCGGAGCCGTATTCACATAGCCAGGACAAGGAATGACAATCATTTGAAATTCTCTATGAATGGTTGAAACTAACTGACCTTCTCGGTAAGAATCAATTTTTTGAACCATTCCGAAGTTACCAACCGTGTTGGACATGAAGTTGATGTCACCCGAAGCTCCGTCCATTGTAGCTGGAATGTTTCCAGGATCAAAACTAACATCTGGTGTGGGATTAGAGAATGAAAATCCAAAAACATAAGGAACTGGAGCCGGATTTACTGGAGGATTGAATGCTCCTGCAGGAAAATGATCTAGAGGTATTCCCCAGCTATAAACTAGTGAATCATTATCAGGATCAAATGCATTTGAATTGTACTGAACATCAGTTCCAGCGCACAACAGCATGTAAGGATCTTGCGCAAATTGTGGTGAAGAGTCTGTGCATGGATTTGCTGAACCACCTGGCACAGCATACATGATTGCTGAAAGTGTAATCCCAAATGCGGCTGGATTATCAATGTTTGTCAAACCCCAGTTTCTTGAAAACGAATCATATGTGAATGCCCAGCCGGTGGCCGGTGGTGTTCCTGCCAATTGAATTGGGGCAGAACGATACGTATATTTTTGAACTGCACCGGGACCATTTCCTGATTGCGAACCTACCCCACACTCTAATTGAATTGGAAACCCAACTAATTCAGTACATTCAGGCGATAAATCAACAGTTGAAAACAGATCACATTGGATTGTTGTGACGGTTCCGTGCCCCCAAACTTCAAGATTTAGGGTCGGATCAACGATATCTAGGCCGTTGCAATCACGGTAAAGAACCAAATCAAACTCATAATTTCCGCTCCCTAAACACTTCCATGTTATCTCACCACCCATAATATGAGAGGCTTTAGCTTCGTTCACGAAGCCAAGAGTTAAGAGCGATATGAGGACAATTATTAAGCGCACACTGTATCTAACGCAAAAACTGCGTTTTTATTTAATACGTTTATACGTAGTATAAGTTGCCTAATTTCATTGCTTATCCTTTTTGGTCAAAATATTCGCGTTTTACAGGCGAATATTGATCGTCTAAAATCCGCAGTCCGTCTTGGCCAAATCAAAGATTATTTTTCGTTCATATCACCAAGTTACACTCTCCCTAAAATTCAATCCTGAAATGTCACAATCAATTGCAATACACCCCTAAACACCTTCACTCTTAATGAGTTAGGAGAAGAATGAATAGTTGAAGAATTTGGAATGGTTGGACATGATCTCAATTCATTTTGGGCTAAAGAATCTTGCCTGAACCATGAACGCAGAAAGGTGAGATAAAAATCCGAACATTGGGCTCCCAATTCTAGTGCATCAGTTACAAGACATCTCAAATCATTTCGCTCGTCCATTTCATGATCATTTCCCCAACCACATTATGAGCAAAAACTGAGCGTTGAGTGCGCCAAGCAGCCTTTATTGCCGGATGCAATCTTTTAGCCAGAACGGTATCAATAATCATAGTATGCTGGCCCCTCTTCAAACCATAAAAAGGTAAATGAAGTATCCTTGAGTTCAGGCCTTTCGAGACCAGGCTTTACGATTTCAAAATGATTGTTTCTCCCAATCAACTGAGCAAAAGAAGATGATGAAAAAGCTGAAACGAGAATAAAAAGAATAGTTTCATCCTCCAATTTAGGAAGGACTAATTAAGAATAAAAACGGCTTTTATTATTCGTTGTGTTTCATTAACGGAGCAGGCAGACCTAAGCCAAAATCTGATCTCTAAAAGAACTGTATTTATCTTGGGTGCCCTCAATCAATATTTTTTTATCAAAATTTCTATCATGCGGATTCATTTGCGGATTATAATCTCTTACATATCTATCGCTCCATATTACAATTTCCATTATTAATGGAGCTAACTCTATAGCTTTATCAGTTAGAAGATAGATGTTCTCCTTTTTATTACCTTCAATTTTCCTTTTTGTAATTATTTCTATGTCTTCTAATAGTTTTAATCTAGTAGATAATAAATTAGTGGCAATCCCTTCATCACAAGCAGCTAGTTCTTTATAAGTCTTCTTATGATAAAGCAACATATCTCTAATTATTACGAGCGACCATTTGTCCCCTATTAAATCTAGAGCTGAGGCAATAATGCAAGAAGATCTAAAATGTTTTTCCATATTTCTTTATAAATATTACTTTAATTTTTAAAGTAATACTATATTTGCTTTAAATTTTAAAGTAAAAATACTAAAAAATAGACAGCAATTATGTTATCAGTACACTTTTCTACAGCCCTTGTGGCAAATC
>JBLFXO010000201.1:0-6813 GCA_047609865.1 Arenicella sp. | reverse complement strand
GGCTTCACGTGATTTGCTTCTTCCTTAATTATCGTGCTCTTGAAAAGCCTTTGATCAAAGTATTCTTCTAATGAATATATTTTTTGTTTTCCTTTTGAATTTGAATTTGGAAGCTGGATGTAGTATGTTGAAAGTATGTCTTTGATTGCCCCCAGATCAATCCAATAGGTTTCTTTCTGGACAAATTCTTTTTTGTAACTCGCATACCTATTAGCCATTGGGCAAATAGCTTTAGTTTTTTTTGAGATGATTTCTCCCGCTTCATTCATTTTCCACTCTTCTCTAATTTTGTATTTGAGAATGTCTTTGTCATTATAGAAATTGAATTCATTTGCATAATAGACTCTGTTTCCATCTGTATCAATTGAATCTTCTCCAGGGTATTCAATAGATTCTATATTTTCAGGGTTTGGATTGAAAACTTCATATCCAATGAGTTCTTCATACATGGTGTTTCTATGAAATAAAGAATCATTGAAATAGTTACCGGTTGGAGAGCCGCCATATTTCTCCGCGGTAAATGGAAATAACAATTGTCCTTCATCCTTATAGTCCATCCAGTCAGGGTTTGTAGCGAAATATAAGGTTAGTTCACTTTTAAAGAAATGGTATCTAAAGATGTTCCATAAATTTTCTTTCATGCTTACTTTCTGTTCTGCGAGTTTACTTTTTATAAAGTCTCTCTCTTCTATACTGTATCCTGGCTCTTGAGATTGATTATGTGGAAAAAACAATGAATAGTTTTCTGAAGCAGCCGTGTCAATGATTGACCAAACAGTTTTCGTCCAGTATTTTACTTTTTTGGTGGTTGTAGGTTTCGCCTTAAGCTCTCGTGTAGAATTATAAGATTCTGACCCATAAGAATTAACGTTTAAGAGCAGAATCAAGCCAAGCAGAATCGATAATTTCATAACAGATTAATTTTTTGACAAAAAAAAGAGCGTCCTATTCATATAAGACGCTCTCAATTTATAAATTATATTCTAGTAATAAATATGTCTTCTAACTTTAGCGATATACTTGGCTAATCTTATTACTTGCTTCGTATATCCATACTCATTATCGTACCATGTGTACAACACAGCGTTTCTTCCGTCAGGTGAAACAATCGTTGCTGGAGCATCAAACACTGAACAGCAATGATTACCAATGATATCATTTGAAACCATTTCTTCATCTATTGAATAAAAGATTTGGTTTACTAATGGTCCGTTTAGAGCTGCGTCTTTAACAACCGCATTAATTTCTTCAACTGTTGTGTTACCATTCAGTGATAAATTCATGATTGCCAAAGAACCATTTGGTGTTGGTACACGAACCGCATTTGCAGTTAATTTATTCTCTAAGTCTGGAATCACCTTCGTAACAGCTTTTCCAGCTCCTGTTGATGTGATAACCATGTTGATTGCTGCAGATCTACCTCTTCTTGGTTTCTTGTGCATATTGTCCAATAAATTCTGGTCATTGGTATAAGCGTGAACCGTTTCAATATGCCCTTTTTCAATCCCGTATTTATCATTAATTACTTTCAAGATAGGGGAGATGGCATTTGTCGTACAAGATGCTGCTGAGAAAATATGTGTGTTCTCTAATTCTAATTCAGTATGATTGATTCCGTAAACAATGTTCGGAATTTCTTTTCCTGGTGCAGTTAGTAAAACTCTACTAACTCCTTTGGCTTGTTTATGTCTTCCTAAAGCAGCCTTATCTGTGAATACTCCGGTATTGTCAATTACCAATGCATTATCAATCCCGTAAGCAGTATAATCAATGTCTTCAGGATTAGAAGCTTCAATCATTTGGATGATTTGTCCATTGATAATTAAGGCTTTTTTCTCTAAATCAACGTCTACAGTTCCTTTGAAAGCACCATGTACAGAGTCATTACTCAATAAGGCAGCCCTTTTCTTAATTTGATCGTCAGAAGCGTTTCTTGTAACAATTGCTCTTAATCTCAATTGTTGTCCTTTTCCCGCTTGTTTGATTAATTCTCTTGCTGCAAGTCGTCCAATTCTACCAAAACCATACAAGACAACATCTCTTGGTTCAATTTTTTGTGAGTCATCACCGAATCCACTTAGCTTATTTTGAAGGAATGCTGCTTTGGTTTCAAAATTTTCATGTTCATGAATCCATTCATGCGCTAATTTCCCAATATCAATTTTTGCGGCTGGCAAATCCATCTTACATAATTCTTCAGCCAAAGCAGATGTCGTCTTCGTAAAAATCCTTTTACCGACAACTTTTTCAGCATAATCATGAAGTTTTAGTATTTCCGTTGTATTTGTATCCAACAAGTGGTTTCTGAACAAAACGAGTTCAATTCCTTTATTATACAATAATTCGCCAACATGAGCAGCTAATTTAACAGCAGCCTTTTCTTTGTCAACGTAGCTTTGAAGCTCTTTTTCGTAACCTAGCGCAGATTCCATTTAGTTTCCTTTTTTGAGTTCTGAATCGATTTATCAGAATAAATGTTTTTGCAAATTTACCTCCTTAAAATAGAATAGGAAAGTTTAGAGCATAAAAAAAGCCGTCCAATTATGAACGGCTTTTCAACATAGGATAACAATGTTAACCTAAATATGCTTTTAGCAATTTATTTCTAGACGTATGTCTAAGTCTTCTAATTGCTTTTTCTTTAATTTGTCTCACACGTTCTCTTGTTAAATTGAATTTTGCCCCAATTTCTTCAAGTGTCAATCCGTGATTCATTCCAATACCAAAGAACAATCTGATTATTTCTCTTTCTTTATCAGTAAGAGTAGATAGAGATCTTTCGATTTCTTTCTGTAATGATTCAGCCATCAATTGTTTGTCAGCTTTCGGAGAATCCGCATTAGCCATAACGTCCATTAATGTTCCACCGTCTTCAGAAGAGGATAGGGGAGCATCCATTGATACGTGACGACCAGCCACTTTCATTGATTCTTTAATCTTATCTTCAGGTACTTCTAAAACTTCTGCCAACTCTTCAGCTGATGGAGGTCTTTCGTACTCTTGCTCTAATTTGGAAAATGCTTTGTTGATCTTATTTAAAGAACCAACTTGGTTTAAAGGTAGACGAACAATACGCGCTTGTTCTGCTAATGCTTGCAAAATAGATTGACGAATCCACCATACGGCATAGGAGATGAATTTAAATCCTCTCGTTTCATCAAATTTTTGCGCAGCTTTAATCAAACCTAAATTACCTTCATTAATCAAATCTGGTAATGTTAATCCTTGGTTCTGGTACTGCTTAGCAACTGAAACAACGAATCTTAAGTTAGCTTTAGTTAATTTTTCAAGTGCCTCTTGGTCTCCTTGCTTGATTCTTTTAGCTAACTCAACTTCTATTTCAGCAGTAATAAGTTCCTCTTTACCAATGTCTTGTAGATATTTATCTAAAGATTGACTTTCACGATTCGTTATTGACTTTGTAATTTTTAACTGCCTCATTCTTAAATTTCCCTTTCTTTTGAGTTTATACAAATAGGGAGCAAATGTACATCAAACAATTGTTCATGTCAAGTGTAAAGTGCTCCTTAAAACAAATTTATTCACTATTTCTATAACTCTGATGTTGAAGAAAAGGTTACAGAACCAGTATTCATTTTATTGATGAACGATTTAGAGTGAATAATATGCTAATTAAATTCTTAACTTATGTTAATCATTTACAGCTATATAGCTAGATAAGTAGGAGAACTCTTCAGTTAACTCTCCTTGAAGATTTGTCTCACTCGCTCTTGCTATAATTCTATCCGGATCATTTTGAAATAATGCCGGAAAAACTTGAGTAATTAATTCATTTCCGAAATCTTCAGAGGCATCTTTAGGTAATTCACATGGTAAATTGTCAACTGCCATTACCCCAATTGCACCCTTTTGCATGAAATCAACTTCACTTTCAGTTTGAGGATCATATCCATAAACTGGAGAACTTATTGTTGAAGGACGAAGTGTTGAAGCAACCGGTCCATCTATGTCACAAGAGATATCAGCAACCACAGATGTTCTTATATCAGATGATTTCAGATCTTCTCTGGTAAATATGAACGGCGAGCTAGCATCCCAATAGTGACATGCTATATACATATCCGCACCACGCAAAAATTTATCAAAAGTAGAAACATGACCTTCGCCAGACTCATAAAATGAATACTTGTCAAAATCAGATCCATCTGCTCTTGCAAAATAATCTGCAACAGTTAAATGTGTGAACACAGCTTCATCAAAATCTTGATTTAGAAAATCTGTTGAATTAACTTCTTTAAGTCCCAATGATTCGAAGATTTCTCTTGCACCATTTCCAACGCGTCCAAAACCTGTGGCAACTATTTTAGTATTAGCCGGAAATGAAACTTTCTTCAATTCAGCTTCTAATTCTATTCTATCAGCACATTGATTGGCTGGCTTCAAATTGTAAAGACCATGCTTTAGACCATAAGCGAGAATACCATTGTAACATCCTACGATTCCGGCGTATCTCCCAAATCCAATGATTCTAGTGTCGTTCTTGTTTTTAAGAACTTCATAGTCAATCAATTGAATGTTTCTTTCCAAGATGGCTTTCAAAAGCTTTCTGTTATAAGGTTGTTCTTTAAAGGTATGCGAAAAGAACATATATTTTTTTGAAGGAATCAAATCTTCAATATTGACCTCTTTTACACCCATTAAAATGTCGCAGTCAGAAACATCATCACTCATTTCTATTCCTAAATCAGCATATTCCTGATCCTTAAAAGCTCTGACATTACTATGCTGAACAATAATTTTAACGTTATCGAAATTGTCTTGAACCTCAATACATTGTGCAGGAGTCAAGGGAACCCTCTTATCGGGTGGGTTCTTTCCTTCTTTAATAACTCCTAACTTAATAGTTGACATTGTGGGTGAATTTTTATCAAAATTAATGAAATCTTGTTTTTTTCTGCACTTTCGGCCATATATTTTCTTACTCTTTTTTTTTGATGATAAAAATCCTTAATTTTATACCATGAAGAAAATACTACTCAGTTCCGCTCTTACTCTAATCAGCGGAATCATTTGTTTTGCTCAAGCAGTCATAAATGATGTCAGTCCTATTGTTGGTCAAGAAGGAGATGTAATCACAATCTCAGGCACCTTTTCTGCGACTGGTAATGAAGTTTACTTTGGTACAGTTCCGGCATCAATTCAAACTGAAAGTGTAACAACCATAGAGGTCTTAGTGCCTATTGGAGCTTCTCACAATTATATTCGAGTTTTAAATTCAAGTGGTGAATTCGCGCATTCTCCTTTACAATTCGTTTTTGGATATTGCGGAGTACAAAACATGGAGTTTGCATGGTCGACTTGGATTCCGAACGTTGGGGCAAGTGGTTCAGATAGAAATGTTGTGGCTGCGGATTTTAACCTTGATGGTTTAATTGACATTGCGGTGAGTAGTTATGCTGACAATAAAATTTACATGTTTAAAAACATTTCAGTGCCTTTCGGCCCTATTGATTTTGATGTACCTAGTATTATGAATGCTCAAGGACCAACTGATATGGCTCAAGGAGATTTCAATGGAGATGGTTTAGAAGATTTAGCGATTTGCTCTTTTTATGATGACAACATCTCTGTCTTTTTTAATGCATCTTTTGGTCCCAATATTTCATTCACAGGTGAAGCAGCAATAATGGTTCACCCTGACCCAAGAGATATCGAGATTGATGATATTGACGGTGACGGACATCCTGATATCATAGCTTCTTATTACAATATGAATAGAGTAGTAGTGATGTTGAATGATGGATTACCGACTCCAACATTTACTGACACAACAGGCATAGGTGGGCTCTGCTGCTTCTTGCATGAAGTGAAAACTGGTGATTTAGACCAAGATGGTGATAATGATATTGTGGTTGCTCAATTGAACAGTGGTGTTCAAGTAATCCTAAACAACAGTACACCTGGTAATGTGAGTTTGACTTTGTTTGGAACAGTTACTTCTCCTGGAGCAGAAACAGTTTCTCTAAATGATTTAGATGGTGATGGTTTATTAGATATCGCTGCTGCAGGGCAAATTTCAACTAATATGAGTATTGTTAGAAACAATTGGAATGGGACGGTTTTATCGTTTGATACGGAACAAATTATTCCAGCTAGTATATCTTATGGTATCGGAGCAGGAGATGTTAATGATGACGGATTAATTGATCTTTATGTCGGCACCAACACAGGGCCTAACTTAACAGTCTTCGAGAATACTTCAACACCAGGAACAATCTCTTTTATATCGTCTAGCTTGAATGGTAACACTTCTAACTTAACGTCATCATTTGCTTCAACTATTGTTGATTTAAACAATGACGGAGGTCCTGATATAATTAACGCTCCATTTGGAGGGAATAATCTGATGGTCTACGAGAAAAAGGGTGTTTTAAACATGACTTATTATGATACAGCTCAGGTTTGTAATGGCGGAAGTTTCACTTTTAAAGATGGAACTTACATTGACAATATTGTTTCGGCTCAAGATCATACTTCTTCTTTTTACTCTACTGTTTATGAATGTGACAGTGTTTATTACGAACACATTGCAATTGGTGGAGCATATGAGATCAATCAATTCATCACAATCTGTTCTGGTGAGGATTATACTTACCCTGACGGTACAAATGCAACTAATGTCACTGTGCCTGAAAATCATGTGAGTATGTTAACTGGAGTGTCTTGTGATAGTAACATCACGACCTACATTGATGTTTCTACCTTAAATATGACTTTCACCGCTAATGGTTTGTTTTTAGAAGCTGATATTCCTTTTGTTGGATATCAATGGTTTAATTGCAATACGCAGGC
>JBLFXO010000200.1:0-6822 GCA_047609865.1 Arenicella sp. | reverse complement strand
CTGAAATTCCTTCATCTTATTCGAACGAATTATTACATGATTGAAAATGAGTTCTTCATTAGAGTTTGCGTGAAATACGGATGGAAAAGACAAAAAGAGATTTTAGAATTTGTGGTAAGTTTAATTTTGTCTTGATTTTTAAGTTTATGCAGCTTCGTGCTGCTGATTAATATTTTTGTTGTGTTAGCTTTAATGAGTCAGAGTGAATTGGTCGGATGAAATAGATCATTGGTTTATTTCTGAAATTCCTTCATCTTATTCGAACGAATTATTACATGATTGAAAATGAGTTCTTCATTAGAGTTTGCGTGAAATGCGGATGGAAAAGACAAAAAGAGATTTTAGAATTTGTGATTAGTAATCTCCTATCGAGAAATTGCAGTAATTATCTTATCTTTACAATACATTGAGAAAAGAAGAATATCTATGGCTAAATCGTATCTGGAAACAGTTAGATCGTTTTGGTTTCAAGAATTATGAAATCAAGAAGGATATGGTTCTATTCTTCTTATGTTTGGTTTTAGTGGATAAAAAAAATGATAAAACCTCAGCTAAGAGAGATGAACCAAAAAACTACAATTCATTCAATTGGGCAGAAATAGCTTCTCTTTCGAAGAGCGACTTGCATAAGGTCTTTTATGAGAAAAACCTAAATGGTCGAAATCTTTCGGATTTCAACTCTGAGCAAATTCAAAAGTATTGTAGCGTCCAACTATGGAACTTCCGCCAATTTCCGGATTTAGAACCATCTCAATTATTCAGACTGGTTAAACGTGTTAATGAAATCAATCTAAATATACAATCGTCGTTTTCCACAGCTCTGCATTTTTTGCAAGAGAAAAAATTAAACCGTCACTCAGGGCAATGTTTTACCCCTTTACACATAGCCCATGTTATTGGGGTTATTTCACAAGAATTTAATGCTCAATCTGTTTTAGACCCGAGCTGCGGAATTGGTGATCTCTTATCTTCTTTGCAACGCTACCAAGGAAAAATTAGATCCTTAGAAGGTTGGGAAATAGATCCATTTCTTGCAGATTGTGCTTCTTTCAATCTTTGGTTGACAGGCAATCAAACCTTTAAAATTTCGAATAAAGATACTTTGGATAATAATTCGGACAAAAAGCAATTCGATCTAATCCTAGCCAACCCCCCTTTCGGAAATGGAAATCCCGCCATCATTAAAAATGCTATTGCTAAAACCAAGACTTCTCGCATTGAATTGGTTTTTCTTGATCGAATTATGACTCTTTTGAAGGATTCTGGATTGGCGATTGTTGTTCTTCCTCTTGGTTTTCTGCATAGCACAAGTAAAGCCCATTTGTCTATTCGAAAAAGACTGGTAGAGGAATTCCATATTGAAGGAATAGTTGAGTTTCCAAAAGGCGTATTCCTTCCTGCAACTGTCATAAGAACGGTTCTTCTCGTTTTCACTCGACATAAAAAGAAGTTAGATTACAAAACCATTTGGCACTACAAATTACAGAGTGATGGCTTTAGTGCGGATAAAATTCGAAAACCAATTCCTGAAAATGATTTACCCGACTTGTTAAACTCCTGGAAAAGCAGAAATTCTAAGAACGAGAAATCTAAGTCAGTCAACTTTCTGCGAGTTACAGACATTCAACAAAATAATTATGTTTTAATTCCAAATTCAGAAAAGAAAGAGGAGATTAATATACCTCCTTCTAGCCAAAAAACGGTAGAAGAATTATTTGATGAACTTAAATCTATAGAAGAGAAAAGAAGATTAAAGCTGTTGTCTCTTGAAAAACTGATGAATGAAAGATATACTGGGTGAACATATCCTTCATCTTGAAAGTGGGTCTCAAATGCTTAGGAGCAAAGGCGATCAAAAAGTACCTGTGCTGACTGCTGCAAATATTGGAAGCGAAGGCCAATTTGTGGCTGGTGTCTACAAAAGGACAGACTTAAAAACCGTGAGTAGAGTCAAAAAAATGAAACTCAAGGCAGGTGATTTAATAATGGTAACAGATAGTAGTAATTATGGTCGTTGTCTCTTGATTGACGATTCTATTACTCAACTTTTCGAATACATAAGTGAGCATCTCTACCTTATTAGACCAATTAAGAGGGTTCACCCGAAATATCTTTGGTTAAAACTTAACCAGTCTTCAACAAGAGCACATTTGAAAAACAGGTCCTACGGAAGCTCTACCCCTTTCATCACTCAGTCAGAGCTTAAATCAATTCCGATAAAAATTCCTGACATTACAACACAGGAAAAATCCATCAGAAAAAACCAACTATTAGTTGATGCAACTCTGCTTGATAATCAAGCCCGAAATTTATTCAGAACCAT
This sequence comes from Arenicella sp., assembly GCA_047609865.1. GTDB lineage: Bacteria > Bacteroidota > Bacteroidia > Flavobacteriales_D > Crocinitomicaceae > Paracrocinitomix. The sequence continues at coordinate 4,499 of JBLFXO010000200.1, read as the reverse complement.
TGAGATAAGATTATTTGAAGAAATTTTTGGTCATCCAAAAACCATGAATAGTTCACTATATCCCATAGACTTGAATACGCTATGTGAGTTTATTAAAGATGGCGTTAAATCCAGAGTGAACGGGGAGAGATATGGGTTTCCTGTCTTGAGTTCAAAAGATATTTCGCCTTTTGAGTTTCAACTTAGGTCTGCTTCGAGAGTCTCTAAAAAGCTCTTTAAGAAGTTTGCAGAACGAGTATTACCCGAAAATAACGATATATTAATAGCGCTAACAGGTAAAAATAGAGGTCATGCCACTTTAATCACCTCATTAACAACAAAATTTAGTGTCACGAATGTTGCTGTGTTAAGACCACGAAAAGAACTATTATCTCCTTCCTTTCTAATTCATTATTTAAATCATCCCTATACTCAAACTCAATTGAGAGAGGTTCACTCTAGGGGAAGCGCGATAAAATATATAAGTTTATCAAAATTGAGATCTTTGCAAATTCCTAAACATGACCAAGACACAGTTGAAGCATGGAAGCATCATTCAAATACTCTTTCTCAGTTGAGAGCTTCGATGAATAATACTTCTCACATATTAAATGCTATTTCTGAGCAGACAATTTGAGCCATCTTAGGCTCTGAAAATATTCAAAATTATAAAGTACTTAATCATTTTTAATGTCTTGTGCTCGATGATTAGCTTGAGAAAATGTTTGAACCCCGAGCTTTATTTATATCCAGATAATACGTTGTCAGCCCCAAACAACACGCAACACAAAGATCTATAAATTAAGGTTTTAACTATTATTTGTCAAAATAAGAGATCGTATATCGTTTTTATAATACAAACTTTAAATTTCTTACTATGACAGTAGATGAAAAGAATTTCATTAGTACTCACATCAGCAAGCCCTGGAGCGTTCAACATCTTTTCCTGACCAAGGACATAAATTCATATTGTCCCTTTGGTCTTGAAGAAATTCCTTTCAGAGATGTTGGTGAGATTTTAGATTTTGGAGATATCCCATTCTGTATTTCCTTAAATGATTATTCAGTCTATTCTTATCTTCCTATATCCGTTTCATTAGTTCTTACAGAAGTAAATAAAATCCTGAATGAAGAATCGGACTACTACATTACTGCAGTAACAATACCTAATGTTAAAGTAAGTAGCATGGTTAACATTCCGCCAGACAGTTTACTGAATCATTCCATTCATCAATTTCAATCAATGGTGCGCAATATTAAAAACTACATATCCCTTCAATTAAAACCTGAATTTTCTCAGGTAATGTTGGATGCTATTCTCGATGAACTTAAAGACAAGCCTTTTGAAGAGTTGAGTTCATTGAAACAGAATCAGCTCAAACATTTCAGCACATACCTCAATAATTTTTTATAAATCAAATTATGACTATGAGTTTAAAAATCAGTTTCCAACTTCTTATTTGTTTGACTTTAATAAATCGGTCAACACTCGCTCAAGCCACTATTGATTCATCAATTGATACCGCTAATGCAAACTATTTTATTCGCGTTTCAAATTGGGTTCCATTCAACGCCTATTCTCTTGGTCAGACTTCAAGTAAAGATAGCCTTGAGTTTTCAGCTATGCCAATTAATTGGGCAAGTGGAATAGCATTTGGTAAAAGTGATTCCAATTTTTTGAGAATCTCACTGATCGCTAATTGGCGTATTGAATACAAAATTAAATCTGATGTAAATAGCTTTTCAATGCAACGAATAGGGCTTGGAGTCATGTTCGATTATAGCGAAATAATTTATTTTGGAGTTGTGTATCCTCTTGAAACTCCAAATTTCAAAATACGAAACCCACAATTACTAGTAGGTGTGCAGGTTTCACTAAAAGAACTAAGAAACAGCAATTAATCAAATAAACTACTTTAAAAATAATAATCTTCCCTGTTGTTGCTTAATACCAATTATAAATTTTAAAAAAAATCGAAGCTCATGCGTAAAATAATTGCAAATTATAATCTCATCTCTAATATTGATGAACTACTTACAAAAGAAAATACACCTATGCCTGAACTCTCTCTTACGGCAAATATTGCTCAAGGGTGTAGCATAGGAAACTTGTTTACTAAAGCAGATTTCAGAGAATTTATCGTGAGACTGTGTCTTCGCTACGGACTAATTAATCCTCAGAAAACATACTTTGAAAAGGACCATATCATTAGTGCAGAAATAAAGGAAAGTAATGAGTTGATAAATCTTGACCCTAAAAAACTGATTCGTTTCATTGGCCTTATAGCTATTGAGGGAAGGTTATACTCAGCGTCAAGAGAAGGATTTTTGAACAGATTGGCGACTGAACAGCGCAGTCTTATCTGGATGGAGGTATTCTCTCCCTATAAAATTCATCATTGGGAGGACAAAAAAAACACCAAAGACCAAGTTGTAATCTCAATTAAGGAGAATACTCCAGATATATCTAAAGAAAGTATCTCTAATGCTGAAGCCTTCGCAGACTTTATTGTTAAAGATTTTGACTCTGAGATATTTAAATCATTTCAAAAGAAAAACCGCGCCTATATTAAGGTTCTTGAGGGAAAAGAGTGGGAAATTGGAAGAATTAAATTTAACATTGAAATGATTCCAATGGACTTTTTAAAAAATTTCATAATAACTCAAAGGGGGGAGGAATATTTTAATGAGGAGTTATTTGAAGTTTATGATACTGACGAATATGATATTGAATTTAGTTTAATCAAATTGGTTTGGGTCATAGCCAATGGATATACAAAATACGAATATTATAAGGGACAGCCAGTCGATCTAATAGTCGACCCAAAGGTTGATTTTGACTATGACAAGTATCAAGGGCTGATGCATGATGAAATAGGTGGGATTAACATTTTACAAACCTATTTGGACTATAATCTGGAACCAGCTGTTGAATACCTTATTAACCTGCAAATAAATTAGGTCAAATCCAATTAACATTAATCTATAAATTTATCATTCATTCGATATGCATTTATTATCCAAATCATCCTTCATTTCAGGCTTACAATGTGAGAAGAAACTATTCATGCAGAAATATAGAAAGGATCTCATTCCTGAGGTTCCTGCATCACAACAGTTTATTTTTAGTCAAGGAACTCAAGTAGGCGAGCTAGCTCAAGAACTTTTCTCAGGTGGAATGGATGCCACACCTGATTCTTACTATGACTTTAATCATTCCATCGAGCAAACAAAAAAGTGGATTAACAATGATGTTAAAGTGATTTATGAAGCAGCTTTTCAATTCGATGAAGTGCTTGTTGCAGTAGACATTTTAGTTAAGGGTATTCACGGATGGAAAGCCTACGAAGTTAAAAGTTCAACCGAAGTAAAAAAGATAAATCTTGATGATGCTGCAGAATTATGGAAAAAGATGTATTTCGAGTTATCTGTGCCTATAGATCCATCAGTTGATGCAATTACTAGTCGAGATGAACCGTATCTCATAAGAGTTGCAATGATATACGCTTTGGCAAATGGTTCAGAAGAGATTGAAAGGACTCACTTAGAGACAGCATATGCCTTCATCAAGTATGCAAAAGACAGCACCAATTATATCTTTGGAGGTTCAGTTCTATCTAAAAAAGAACAGAAACTTTTTGATGCTATTAAAAGCATCTCAGATGGTTATTCAAGAACACAGGCTTTCAAGCTTTTTAATAATCATGTCAAGGCAGATGGACTAAATAAACTGCTTTCTAAGTTGGAAGAAATGAATCTTATACACTCTAAGGCTAGTAATGATGATGATTCTAAGGCTTTGTATTGTGCGAATTGAGAATTGGAGAATTTGGAGAATTCAACTTGTCCTAATTTATTAGCTTATGAGAAATCTATGAAGTTGGATGGTGTTTTTTTTAATTCTAAAATTTTATCTAATAATTTGAGCATATTCTGGTATTCTTTACTATCTAATTTTAATCCTTTTATTAATATGTTATTAGATGTAAAAAATTCAATTGTTTCATCCTTTTCATTTTCAATCTCTAGGAAGAATTTTAGTCGCTGCCCATCCCACATATTACCGAAGAGTGAATGTGAGAGTGGTTTGTGAAAGAAACAACATACCTCTATATGAAACCCTTGAAGAGTTAATCAAAGCAATCACCAAAGAGATAAAATAAGTTTAGAATATGGCATTACTATCATTTTTTGACAGAGAAAATAAGCTGACGGATAAGAAGTTCAGCAAGCTCACAATGGAAGAGGCATCGCTATGTGAGTGGATGTGCCTTGAGGCGCCCCAGGAGGCAAGCAAAGTTGCCCATGAGGTACTGGGATTGGATTGGAGAAAACTCCCTTTCAAGTCCTTGTGCGAAGTTTTGGAGCTAAGGTTAGGAGACACGTTCTTTGATAAGAATGAAGCGTTTGACTTCGACACATGGAACATGCTGTTCTACTTGGGGTCTAATTTGAACTCAGACCAAAAAGACTTCTTGAGAAAGAACAACTTCTTACCGCATAAATATGCCGCATGCAAG
>JBLFXO010000199.1:0-6866 GCA_047609865.1 Arenicella sp. | reverse complement strand
TTTACTTCCTGAAGACAGAACAACAATTTCATGGAATTCGCATGGACCTGACAATGTTGGAGGTAGAACGAGAGCAATCTTAATTGACAATTCAGACTACACACATATTTATGCTGGATCTGTATCCGGTGGATTATATGAGTCAGTTGATAGAGCTAACTTCTGGACACCAGTGGTTGAATTCAGTGATAACCTTGCAGTTTCATCAATGTGTCAAACTGCTAACGGAACTATCGTTGTAGCTACTGGGCATCAACAAGAACAATCTTCTGGATCTCAAAATGCTTATGATTCTGGTGCAAACGGAAACGGAATGTATGTAATGAACTCTGACGGTACCTTTACGCAGGTTGCTGGAACAAGTACTTACAGTTATATAAATGAAGTTGTTTCTGATACTTTAGACAACATTGTTTGGATGGCTACTTCAAGTGGTTTGAAAAAATATGATGTTGTTGCTGATGCAATTACTGATGTAACCAACGGAATCCCTGGAACTTTTGACAACCAATGTACGGCTCTTTCAATGTCACCAGATGGTGAAGTTATTGTTGCGGCAATGGTAGGCAACAGAACTTACGTTTCAGAAAACGGCGGAGTTGACTTCGTTGATGTGTCAGGGACAGACGCTACTCAGATTCCTCAAAGTTTTGGAAGAGTTGAATATGCGGTTTCTCACGAAAAAGACGAAAACGGTAAGTATTATGTTTATGCTTCTGGATCTAGTTCTTTCTTAACTGGAATCTTCATGTCACAAAATAACGGTATTACTTGGACACAAATTGCTCCTGCAAATAACCAACAACCTGGTTCTTTCTCTCCATTCTCGACTGGTGGAGGCTCTGGACAGGGACTATATGACAATATTATTACTGCTGTAAAAGGAAATCCTAAAAAATTAATCTTAGGTGGAATTGACACATACTCTTGGGCAACTACGGGTAACTGGACTCAATTATCTCAATGGTTTTTACCTCCGCAAGCATCTCAATATGTACATGCTGATAACCATGAAATGAAATGGGATAAGTATGGTAGACTTTATATTGGGAATGACGGTGGTATCCAAATCTCTGATGATGAAGGTGCTTCTTTCTTCCCTGCGAACAGAGGATATGACGTTACTCAATTCTTCGCAATCGGAGCATCTGCTCATGGTGACGTAATTGGTGGTGCTCAAGATAACGGAACACAAGCTAACTATCACGATAACTCTACATGGCATGAATTTGACGAAGTAGGTGGTGGAGATGGATTCTCATGTGAGATCTCATTCATCAATAGAAATATCTTGTTGACTTCAATCTATTATGGATTCACAGCTAGATCTGCTGATAGAGGAGAAAACGCTACAGCATTCTTTCCTGATGAATTTAGTACGGTTGCAGCTGATAACATTAACTGTATTCCAGGTTCTACTGGTGCTGATATAAATGGTATTCCATTAGGTTGTGGACAATTCTTCACCAACATGAAGTTATGGGAAAACCCGAATGACCTTGCCTCTACAGATTCAATTTCATTTGTTCCTCAACAGGAATATGCTATTGGTGAATCTATTCAGATTCCGTCTTTAACCTCTCAAACTTTTATTGATTATTCTGCAACGTTCGCTAACACTTATGATGATACGTTAGATTTCAATGCAGGATTCACGACTGAAGATACAATTGTAACTTCTCAGGCGCCATCAAATGATTATAACTTAACTGTATTTGATTATACTCTTGTTGCGCCTGCTGTACATCCACTTTCTGCTGGTGACTCAATCTACTTAACTGACCTTGATACAACAATCGTTGTTTCATCTACAACTGAAATTGATCACTATTTCGGAACAAATGCCGGTGAGCCAGGAGAATTTGTTGATATGGGTAATGAATCTCAAATTTATGGGGTGTCTTGGGATACTTTATTAGTTCAAGATCCTTTCCAATCATGGTTAGCTATCGGATTAGGTGGTTCTGATGGGATTTGGTTGACAAGAAACGCATTAAGACTTTCTGCTAATTCTTCAGAATGGTTTAAAGTAACTGATGTACCAGGAACAGTGGCATCTATGGAATTCTCACAAGACGGTCAACACTTGTTTATCGGTACTTGGGGTGGATCACTTTATAGACTAGATGGTTTCGGAGATGTTTATTCTCCTGCTAAAGAAGATGACCCATTAACGGGTGCTTTTGCCGATACCTTAATTGATATGGATCAGGTTATAGTTCAATCCAACTTAGTTACTTCTATTACAAATTTAGGTTCTTTCGGAGCTCCTGTTACTGGAATCGCTGTTGAAGCTGACCCTACTCACGTAGTAATCACCTTAGCGAACTATTCAGGAACTGGAAAAGTTAGAGAAAGTACAGATGCATTAGGAGCTTCTGCTTCTTCATTCTCTGCTTCTACTGGTAACTTACCTTCTGGATTACCTTGTTACTCAATCGTTATGGTTGACCCTTCTACATGGGTTATCGGAACTGATTTAGGAATTTACGTAACTGATGATGGTGGTTCAACATGGGCAAACAGTTCAGGTGGAATCGGAAACACTCCTGTATTTGATATGAAAATTAACTGGAGAACTTGGGACGAAGGATGTTTCAGACCAAATGAAATCTATGCCGGAACACATGGCAAAGGTATTTGGAGTAGCGCAGATTTCTTGTCGCTACCTTCTGATCAAGACAACTTAGCAACGGCTAAATTTATTCCAAACATCAATGTATATCCTAATCCTATGACGGATCAAGGAAACATTGGATTCTCTTTAGAGACTGCTGGAAAAGTAAAAGTTCAAATCTTCAATCTAAGCGGTCAAATGGTTAGAGAAATTAACGAAGGGAACTTAGCTGAAGGAAATAACAACATTCAATTCAATGCTAACGACCTTGCTAAAGGAACTTACATCATCAGATTAACTGCTGGTGATAAAGTTGAAACTAGTAAGTTTATCAAGCATTAAGATTTAATTAATAAGATTAAAAGGTTGGTCAATTTATTGACCAACCTTTTTTTTTGCTTTGTGTAAGGAAAAGATTCTATTGACGTCTTATGGTTTTACAAGAACTAATGAGCTTAGCCGTATTGATAATTTTCGCCCTGTGTATGGGTTTTATTTTCGTGTACAGTTTGGTACAATTGAGCCTTATCATAAATTATCTACGATCACGAAAAAGCTCTAAGCATGAATCGGCTAAAGAAATCAAAGAAGAAGAAGATCTTCCTATTGTCACCATTCAACTTCCTGTCTACAACGAACTCTATGTGGTCGAACGACTTATAGAATGCGTTTGTGAATTCGATTATCCTAAATCTAAGTTAGAAATTCAAGTTCTTGATGATTCAACAGATGAGTCAATTGAAGTGATAGCAAAGAAAGTTCATGTATACCAACTTCTAGGTTTTGATATTCAACATGTAAGAAGACCAGAGCGAATAGGGTACAAAGCGGGAGCCTTAAAATATGGCACTGCAAGATGTAAAGGAGAGTTTATTGCAATATTTGATGCTGACTTCCTCCCAAATGCTGACTTCTTGAGAAAAGCACTTCCCTACTTTGAGAATAACAGAATTGGAGTCGTTCAATCTAAATGGGAATATACCAATGAAGATTACTCCTTTTTAACCAAAGTTCAAGCCTTTGGTTTGAATGCACATTTTAGCATAGAACAAGTGGGGCGTAATTTTGGAGACCATTTCATCAACTTTAATGGAACCGCAGGTATATGGAGGAAAACTTGTATAGAAGATGCCGGAGGATGGCAAGCAGACACATTAACTGAAGACCTTGACCTAAGCTACAGAGCGCAATTGAAAAATTGGAAGTTTATATATAGAGAGGAATTAGGTTCACCTTCTGAATTACCAGTTGAAATAAATGCTTTGAAAGCTCAACAGTTCAGATGGACAAAAGGAGCAGCTGAATGTGTTAAGAAGAATCTATTCAAAGTTTTACGATCAAAGAACGTGAGCTTTAAAACAAAAGTTCATGCCTCATTTCATTTAATGAATAGCTCCATTTTCTTTTGCATTCTAACTTTAAGTTTGCTCACTTTACCCCTAATCCTAGTCAAACCACTCTTTCCTCAATATGACTTCATATTAAAACTATCAGCCATTTTCATGATTTCTTGGGCAATTCTTGCAGTCTTTTATTGGGTTTCTTATTCATATGGACAGAAGAACAAATTGAAGTTGCTAATGAGTTTCATTTGGAAATTCCCGCTATTCCTAAGTATTTCAATGGGGCTTGGGTTACACAATGCACTTGCTGTATTTGAAGGGTATATCGGAAAGAAAAGTGCTTTCGTCCGAACACCAAAATTCAATATTAAAGACAAATCTGATAAATGGGAAAACAATAAGTACAACGTTAAAAAAGTAGGAATACATACTTATGTTGAAGGTTTATTGTTTCTCTATTTCGTTTTCTCCTTCAAGATAGCCATAGAATATTCAGATTTCGGAATGATGCCTTTACTAGTATTTCTTATGGTTGGATATGGAATCGTATTCTTTTCTTCCATATTACATTGGAAACGTTCATCTAAAACAGTAAGTTATGGTCAAGCTTTTTAGCCTACTTGTCCTTAGCATGGGACTGTTTCTTGGTGGCAATCCAGAACCCGAAGAAGATAATTGTACGCTTAGTGTTGAATTCTCAAACTTTCGTTCTCATGACGGAAAACTGTTCATTTTTATTTACAACTATGAAAATCAATATCCGGACAATCCATTCAAGCATTATGTTGTAGACAAAAGCATGGTCAGAAACAGTCGTCTTTTAGTCAACATCAATGATTTGGCTAAAGGGAAATATGCAATTTCAATTCTTGATGATGAGAACAATAATGAAGACCTAGATAGGTTTTTTGGCATTCCAACTGAAGGTTATGGATTCTCTAACAACGTGAAACCTATGCTCTCAATGCCAAATTATGAAGATCTTTTATTCGATCTGAATCAAAAATGGCTTAAATTGGATTTACAATTACAATATGCCTTATGAAACTTCTCACATTAATTCTAATTAGTTTATCAATTGGATCCTACGCTCAAGACGTTGATTTCTTTGCCAAGTGTGATGCGTTCCTGGCTAAAAATGTCTCTTCAGGCCAAGTTGCCTATCAAGCTATCAAAGCTGAACCCGCAGAATTGAATGAGTTAATTGATTTCATTTCAGAAAATGAATGGACAGAAGCTGATGAGAAGGCTTACCTGATCAATGTTTACAATCTAGGAGTCATCAGTAAAATCATTATCAACTACCCGGTAAAATCACCAATGGATATATCCAACTTCTTTGAAGGAAAAGACCTGGTATTAAATGGAAAGAAGACTTCTTTAAATGCTCTGGAAAATGACGTTCTAAGGCCGAAGTACAAAGACCCTAGGTTTCATTATTCTTTAGTTTGTGGAGCAGTTAGCTGTCCTGCCATCACCAATTTCGCTTATACGCCATCAAAAGTTGAAGTGCAATTAGAACAACAAGCTAAAATTACACTTAACAATGGCAAGTTCATTTATCAGAATAAGGATAGAACACAAAATTTTCTAAGTGAGATTTTTAAATGGTATGCCGAGGACTTTGGGAAAAATGATGATGAAATCATTGAGTATATTAATAAGTATAGAGATTCTCCATTGAACGTTGATGGCGGAATTCATTACTATGATTATGATTGGACATTGAATGCTCAGAAGTCAACTATTCCAGTTTCAGTTACGGATTATCAGAAACTTCCTGATACTAAAGATGAAGGTTTTAACCTGCAAACATTCACCGCAGGATCACTCTTAGCAAAGAATAAGTTTGATTTCACTCTCTTTAATACTTTATATACCCAAACAAAAGACAATTGGCAAGGGGTTGATTACTCTGGCTATAGAGCAACATTTGTCACTCATTTGTTTCAAGTCACTTATGGTATTTCAAAATCTAAAAGAATCAATATTGGTCTTGACTTCAATTTAAAAAACTCAGGTCGTTCAGTCGATTCAACGGCAAGTGGATTAGCAACTGCCTTTCAATACAGCAATACAGATTCAAGTAGGTTCGCCTTGACTTCTATAGGAGCCAGAGTTAAAATTCAGCCTTTTAAAAATGTTCAGGATTTCTCAATTCAATCCACATTTTACTTTCCAACAGTGAGCAATCCTGAGGGCTCTAATCCTTCAGGAGCAAATCCTAATTTATATTGGGCAGACTGGGATAGATATGTATGGTGGAACCAACTGTTCTATACAAAAACTTGGGGTAAAGTGCAGTTATTCACAGAAGCTGATATTCTTTTTAGATTCAAGCGTAGAGCTTCGCAAATAGGAATGCTAGACATCCCTATGTCGGCCTTCATCAGTTATTTTCCAACGAAGAAAATTACGCTTTACGCAATGACACAGCATGTTCATAGGTTCACGAATAATATTAATCCGCAGAACCCAGTAGTTACTGATTGGGTGATTCCTATGAACTACACCGCTTCTGGATTAGGAATGAAATACAACTTCACTCCTGCCTTTAACATTGAATTACTCTACACGAACTTTTGGAGAGGTACGAATTCAGGTCTAGGAAGCACATTTAATATCGGCTTAAAATATGTGATGTTCTAATGAGAATAATCTCGATCATAGCGATTTCCTTCTTACTTTTCATTCCGCTCACTTCAAAGGCCGACATAGTTACATCCGTTAGTTTTGAAGGTCTCACCAAAACCAAAGAATCCTATTTACGTGATATTATTTATTGCGAAAAAGGAAAGGAATTTTCATATGAATTGTTGAAGGAGGATGAACTCGTGCTCAGAAATTTAAACCTATTTTTTAATGTTGAGAGCTCATATCAAAGAGATTCTACTGATGTTGGATGG
>JBLFXO010000198.1:0-6876 GCA_047609865.1 Arenicella sp. | reverse complement strand
CTTGCCATACAAATACTCTATTAAATAAAGTGATGCCTCAAATGATTTGGCTCCGCCTGCAGAGGTGATATACCTGCCGTCATGCACAAACATTAATGAATCATGAATGAAGGGAGAGGAGTACCTGCTTTTCATCTCTTGAATATCTGCAGGGAAAGTCGTGCAATTGATTCCGTCTAATACGCCAGCTTCTGCTAAAACAAAGGCACCGTCACAATGTGAAGTCATAAATTGAGCTGTTTTATCAGTATTCCGAATAAAGGAAAGCAGTTCTTGATTGTCTAAATCTGAATCTAAGTGATGTTCTGCGCTGGGCACCACCAAAATATCTATTGATGGATAATCTTCTAAATAAGAAAAGTCTGGGGTGATTCTGAGTTGTTCAAATGTAGTGATAGGGTCGCGGGATTCTGCAATGGTGAAAACATCCATGGCATCAATAGAATCTCTGAACTTGGTGTGGTGAAAGATATCAAGGGGGGCAGTGAGTTCTGTATTGTAAGTGCCGTCCATAATTAAGAAGGCAACGTTTAGGCCAGGGCCGTCATAGAATTGGGCTTCTGATTCGTTAGAAATGTGCTCATTGGCAGTATCAACTTCATCTGCGCATCCTACTAGTAGAAAGGCAATACAAAAAGTTAAAACTAATTTGAAAGTTTTCACGATCAAGGACAGAACCAAAGCTCCCCTGAATGCTCTGGTAAGCTAGAACAGAAACCTAATCCACCAGTTTTGAACCCGTTGCACAATTGCTTAGTTGAGTTAGCGTCTAATTGAAAGTTATAGATGTCCATCACAATTCTTGAAGAGAATAGACCTCTTGCTCCTGAAAGGTTTGTGTATTCAGGCTGAACTTGAGCAATTCCTGAAACAGGTTCACCGACATCCATGTATTGCTTAAGCTCAGTATGTGCGCAAGCAACTCTGATATCAAAACCATTCATCTGTCTGCTAGAAACGTTTGCGTCAACTGCTATGTTTTCACCTAACCAAGTATAAAAGTCTAAACCATCAATCGCTGCTGGTTCTGAACCAGGAGAAAGAGGTTTGCTTTGTTCAAAATCTTTGAAGTTACGTGTAATACTAAAGCTAGCCGTGGTAGCATCTTGGTAAGTTTCTGTCCATCTGAATGTATAATACATACTATATGCTGCGCCGTTCAGTGCCTCTTTAACGCTAAAGTTCCAGCTTGAATAATCTGAATCTTCGTCAACCGTTGATGGCGCTAAATTCAATTTAAAGATAGGTGAAATTGTGAATCCACTTTTAATTACTCTCATTTGAGGCAGTAATTCAGTACTTCCTGTTACTTGATGAGCGCCGTTCTCTAAATCAATAAATAATTCATAAGTCGCCGTTGAATCTAAGTTTGCTTCTTCAAAGTAGTACACCTTTTGTTCAGGGCCATAAAAAGCGCCATCTGTACTTTTTGTTGTGATGATAGAATCAGACATTGTCCATTCTCTGCCAGTTGGGTCACCATCTTTGAATTCGGTAACTTTTGCATCAACTTGATTAAAGTAATTTGAATCAGGAATTTGAGCGTAAACTAAGTTGTCGCCATCTCCTAAATATGCCTTAGTTATCTTAAAGATGTGCACATCTTGAGTGTGATCAAGTAAGCCAAAAACTATTGGTTGTATCTCGTAATCTCCATTAAGGCTAAATTCAGTGTCACATCCTCCAATGAATAAAGACGAAGAAACAATGGCCAACAATGATAATACTTTACGCATATTATTTTTTTTACAAAAATAGGGAAATTAATTCCTTTAAGGGTCCCATTGAGTCAATGATAATTACCGTTTAAATGTTGATAATACTACTTGAGATTTATAGGCCTTGAAGATGTCTTTCTTTCTTGAAATCATAGATGTCTGCCAAGCTAATAAGAATGCCAGTTTCTTCTACACCCCCAAAGTCTTGATTTTCAGCGGTACCGAATGTTTTCATGGTGGGTGACAGTTGCATGTAATTGTTCACTAATGGCGGAACATTTTCATCTCTTTCTCTACAATACTTCTGCAATACCTTCAGACCTTCTTTAAAATCTAAACCTTTTACCAAATCAACTATCTCATGTTCTCCTACTGAAGTGTAGATTGCGTTAATTGGCCAAGCTAATCTTTCTTTATCAGGAAAATAATGATGCATGAATCCTAGAACTGCTCTTTTAGCTTGCGGTTCAACGTTGGTATACATGGTTACTTTTCCAAAAAAGTATTTCATGTGTGGGTTTTGCACCACAATACCGCCTAATCCGTCCCATAAGTTATCCAAGGCAAACAATCCTTTTCTTGGATTCACTGAAGGCTGAAAGCTAGGGTTCACCCATGATCTTCCTAGCTCAATAGAGTAGGGCAAGTAGTCGTTAACAAACTTATCAGAGAAATTGAAATATGATGCCGTAGAAAGTTCTTGCTGTTTTGGATGAACTGATTTGGCACAATCAAAAAACCTGTATCCACCTGTGATTTCATCATCTTCTGGACTGTAAACTATCAGCTGCTCATAGCAGTTGTCCGAAGTATCTTTCGAGTCAATATCAACCGGATCTCCAGTTCCGCCACCTGCCAAGGTGAAAGTTAATTCTCTTAAACGTCCAATTTCTTGCATCACATTTGGAGAATTGTGATGATTGATAATGTAAACTTCATTATCCAATTTGTTCGTCTTCCTAACCAATTTATCTGCAGTCAGTTCTGACTTCAACAACTCCCGATTAACTGGAGGAATGATATGTGATATATCTATTTCAGACATTCTTTATTGCTGCTTTAATTCGTAAACTTTATCTTTTATCCATTGTGCCCACTCAATGTCTCTCTTACTCTTATCAAAAGTGGTGTGAGGGATTGGCTTGCCAAAGGTGATATGTAATTCTTTATCTGTTTGCTTGTACAATTCGTTTACAAGATACAACATTTCAACGTTTGCCTTGATTCCAATTTTAGTTCTGAAATTTGCCAAGCGATAGAAAAACTTAGATAATTCACCATCTATAAAAACCGGAATAACCTCTCTCTCAAACTTTCTGGCCCTTGTAACAAATGTCTTTTTCCATTCTAAATCTCGGAGCTTTCCCTTCTTCTTTCTGCTCACTAAACCAGCAGGGAATACAAAAACTGCTTGCTCACTGGCAAATAGGTCATTCAATACTTTCAAAGAATCTTTAGTGTTGGTCCCATGTTTATTGACTCCAACAAACATATCCTTCAAATTCTCTAAATTCATGAGGATGTCATTCACAACAAATTTAAAATCTGTTCTGTGATGTTTAAACTCTGTAACCATTGCCATAGCATCCATTCCGCCCAAAGGGTGATTAGCTGCTAAAATCACTCCACCTTCTTTCGGGATGTTTTCTTCCCCGTGAAAAATGACTTTCATTCTGAATTTCTTCACAACGTGATCTGAGAATGGAATAGCGGTGACGCCTTTGTTGATTCTTAAGGTTTCATTAACATCATCTTCATGCAGCGTTCGTTTGAGATATCGGATTATGAACCCAGGTATCCATTTAGCAAGTTTTGGTTTCTTGCTAACTATCAATCGCTTTATGTCAATTACTTTTTCTTCTTCAGCCATTACAAGCTTGAATTCGGTTTCTCAGAGGTCCCAAAAATACAAAAAACGTCCCCACGAATGAAGACGTTTTTTGAACAATGTTTATTGTAAAAGTAGGTTTATCCTAAGAAAGGATATCTGTATTCTTCAGCAGGAACGAAAGTTTCCTTAATCGTTCTTGGTGAAACCCATCTTAATAAATTCATATAAGATCCAGCCTTATCGTTAGTTCCAGATCCTCTTGACCCTCCAAATGGTTGCTGTCCTACAACAGCTCCTGTTGGTTTATCATTGATGTAGAAGTTACCTGCAGCATGTTCTAATACTTTAGATGCTTCGTTAATAGCATAACGATCTCCTGAGAAAACAGCTCCAGTTAATGCGTATTCTGAAGTTGTATCAACTAGCTTTAATGTTTCTGACCATTCATCTTCAGGATAAACGTATACTGTCATTACAGGGCCGAAAATTTCATCACAAAGTGTTCTGAATTTTGGATTAGTAGTTTTGATTAAAGTTGGCGCAATGAAATATCCTTCAGATTTGTCATATGTTCCACCTACCAAAATCTCTGCATCATCTTGTTCTTTCACGTAATCAATGAATGAAGCGATTTTATCAAACGCATTCTCGTCAATCACAGCATTGATGAAATTTCCAAAATCAACTGGTGATCCCATTTTAAATGATTTAACATCTGCCACAACTGAGTCTAAAATCTCATCTGCAATGTTAGATGGTAAATAAGCTCTAGATGCCGCTGAACATTTTTGTCCTTGAAATTCAAATGCTCCTCTTGAAATACTTACAGCAACTTGCTTAGGTACAGAAGTCTTGTGAGCAATGATGAAATCTTTTCCGCCAGTTTCTCCAACAATTCTTGGATAAGTTTTGTATCCAGCAATGTTGTCACCAATCTCTTTCCATAAATGTCTAAACACGCCAGTTGAACCTGTAAAGTGTAATCCAGCAAAGTTTGGATCTTTAAATATCACGTCTCCTGCAACTGGTCCGTCAACTGTAATCATATTGATTACGCCATCAGGTAAGCCTGCTGCTTGAAATAATTCCATAATTACCTGAGCAGAATAAACTTGAGATTCTGCCGGCTTCCAAACAACAACATTCCCCATCATTGCTGGTGCAGCACATAAGTTTGCGCATATTGATGTAAAGTTGAATGGAGTGATAGCAAATACAAATCCTTCAAGTGCTCTGTATTCTAATCTGTTCCATAATCCAGCATTAGATCCCGGCTGTTCAGTATATATTTGTTGCATGTAAGCAACGTTGTATCTAAAAAAGTCAATAAGCTCACAGGCAGCATCAATCTCAGCTTGCATTGCGTTCTTTGATTGCGCTAACATAGTAGCTGCATTCATTCTATCTCTAAAAGGTCCTTCTAATAAATCAGCCGCTTTTAAAAAGATCGCCGCTCTTTGTTCCCATGGTAATGCTGCCCACTCATCCCTTGCTGCCAATCCGGCATCAATTGCTGCCTGAACGTGTGAAGCATCACCCATATTGAAATGACCTAATACATGTTGATGATTATGCGGAGGGTGCATAGAAACCTTGTTAGAAGTTCTCACTTCTTCACTACCAATGTACATAGGTACATCAACTTCTTGGCTTCTCATTTTCTTGTAAGTCTTCAGTAGGCTTTCGGCTTCTGGTGAACCCGGAGCAAATACTGATACCGGCTCATTTGCTGGCGTTGGAACATTATATACTGCGTTTGGCATAATTATTTTTGGTTTTAAAGAAGAACAAAAATAATCAAAATTGAGGAGCATTTGAGTGCTTCAATGGAATAATGTAAAAGAATGAAAAATAGGGAGTGCCTAGTTTAATTTAGGCTTAGTAACTAAGTTGAATCTTGGCACTTGAACTTCAAAAGTTTCTTTGCTGTCAACCTTTTCGAAAACGTAGTGGCCGCGCATATATCCAATTTCAGAATGAAGATCACAACCTGAAACATAAACATGCTTGCGTCCTGGAGATAAAATAGGCTGTTCGCCAACAATACCGTCACCTTCAATTTCTCTGGCTGGATTCAAAGAATCAAAAATAAACCAATAACGAGTCTTCAATTGGATATCAAACTCATTCTTGTTCTCAATCACAATTCTGTAATTAAAAAAGAATAATCCATTCTCAGCATTAGAAAGATCTTTACGATAGATGCTTTCTACACTAATTTTGACGCCATATGTTAAAGCTGTTTTCACTTTGTGTAATATACGATTTAAACTTAAAAATATGCTATCCCATTTGAGAAAAGCTTTCAACACTAATAACGTTATAAGTTGACAAATGGTTGGCGATCTTCTGAATTTATTCGAAAATAATATTCATTTCTAAAATTTATGGAATACTTTTGGCAATAGCATCTATTAAGAAACTCACACTATGCTAAAGCGCTTTGTCACATTGTTAATAATACTATTGGTATGTCCTGTATTTGCTCAGTCTATCAAGATTAAGGGGAGGGTCCTTGATGTGGATGGCGACCCGGCTTATAACATATCTATCTTTGGAAACAAATCCATTAAAAAGGTTTTTAAAACGAAAAGAGACGGTAAATTCGAGATAAGAATTGACCCAAACAAACATGATTCACTTAATTTCAGAAGTATTGCGTTTGATAATTATTCAATAGCCATTACTAAACGAGTAATTAAAAAAGCTGCTAAGAATGGAGGCGTTTATGAGGTTGATATCATCATGCCAGATAAAACTACTGGTATCGTTTACGTAACTCCTGATTTGCCAGATACGATTGTAGGAAAAGACTACAGTGTAGAAGATTTTGAATTTACAAAAGAGGGCAATCTAATCTTACTAACGTACGAGAAGACCCTGAAAAGTGGAGCTGTTCTTAGAATGGTGGATCAAAACCAAGAAGAATTAGATGCGTATTACATTCCAGGCGCGGCCTTAGAGCTCACTAAGGATTATCGCGGGCACATTCACCTAATGGCAGAAGAGAGAGTGTTTTATGTTAAAACTACTGAAGATGATATGCAGGTCTTTTTAGAAGACCGTGATTATTACTTCAAGTACGTTGCTCCAATAATTGATACGATTGGCGATAACATCTATTTCTCAAATTATTCTGACGTA
The DNA here is from genome assembly GCA_047609865.1 of Arenicella sp. Taxonomy (GTDB): domain Bacteria; phylum Bacteroidota; class Bacteroidia; order Flavobacteriales_D; family Crocinitomicaceae; genus Paracrocinitomix. The sequence goes on along the minus strand of JBLFXO010000198.1, from coordinate 183 downwards.
TATCCTGCATTCGACTACTATGAGTTCAATTTGCGCGATTCTACTTACAATGTCATCTTAGAAGTAGAGGATACTTTTATGATGGAGTTTTACAGAGCAGAATTTAAGTATGTAGATGTTAGAACGAAGCTTTGGGCTCATCAAAAACAAATAGAAACAGGGATTGACAAAGAGATTTGGGTT
>JBLFXO010000197.1:0-6902 GCA_047609865.1 Arenicella sp. | reverse complement strand
CTTAGAATGATTGATATTCATTGTCGTATCAGAAGTTTGAGCCAGTGAATTGGAAACAACTAATTGCGACATACCAAATAAAACACTTGCCGCAGCAATAGTGAATTTATTGGAAGCTTTGGATTCTGGATTCCAGTTGTTAATCTGTTTTTTAGAATAAATTCCGCAGGTTGAATTGTTGCTAGAATATTGAAGTTCTCTGATTTTAGCCCATGACATTTTTCTGAAATCAATAAGCTCACGAGCACATTTTTCACAGATTCTTCCTTTTTCAGAAGGCTCCATTCTCAGCCAATCTTGATCACAATGTTTTGGTTTTGGTAAACTCATATCTTATTGATGATATTCATTTACTAATTCCATAAGAAGAATTTAATTTTGCTTCGGAAATCTCCAAGCTAAAATTCGGCTCTTCTTATTCCCAAAAGTCATTGGTATGACCTTATACTCTCTTGTGTTTACTGATTTAAAGACCTTATGAAATTTCTTCAGATGAGATTCTTGTGACACTAGACACGTAAACCATTCGCAATTCTTAGCATACTTCTCGCTCTCTTTGATCATCTTAGAAATGAACTTGGATTCACCGCCTTCGCAAAAAAGCTCACCATCCATTCCTCCAAAATTTTTGGATTTGTCATCCACTCTTCCTTTGTGAAGATTTTTGTTTTTACGTGAGGTAGCTGCTAAGGCATCCTCATGAGATTTATAGAACGGAGGATTACAAATTGTGACATCAATTCGCTCATTCTTTTTGATGACACCGGCAAAGATGTTATCGATATTTGTTTGAAGTCTTATCTCAACTTTCTTTTTGAGGACGTCATTTGCATAAACGATTTCTTCTGCATTCTTCAAAGCATCAGCATCTATGTCAGTTCCTATGCAATCCCATTTATACTGACTTGCAGCAATAATTGGATAAATACAATTCGCACCAACTCCTATATCTAAGCAGGTCACCTTGTTTTTGTGACTCACATCATCAGCAATTAAATCAGCAATTTGATGAATGTATTCAGCTCTTCCGGGAATTGGAGGACATAAATATCCTTCAGGTATATCCCAGAATTTCAAGCCATAAAAATGACACAAAAGAGCAGCGTTCAATTGCTTTACAGCTTCAGCATCAGTGAAGTTCACAGAGTCATCACCATGCTCATTTCTGATAACAAAAGGTTTTAACCTTTCATTGGCCTCGCATAATGCTTTAAAGTCATACCTGCCGTGATGTTTGCTTCTTCTGTGAAATTGAGCTTCTCTCTTCATAGCGCGAAGTTAAATTTAATCTTTGAGCTAAGATACCCCAATTATAATTTAAGAAATCTACTGCGTCCAAAAATCAATTCAAAATAAGACGTTTTTTAATGATACCACAGTAAGCCTATGCTAGAAATAAGAAATCCTCTTTTTTTATTTTGCTTTTTACACTCGTGACGAAGTCTTAAGTTTAATTGGGGTTTAATCGTAACTTTGATGCCTAAATTATTTGTTTTGAAAAATTTTGTTGACTTAGGAATTAAGAAAGACTTTGTAAAAGGTCTAAGTGAGTTGGGGATTAAAGAACCATCTAAAATTCAGGAAGAAGTGATTCCTATTTTGTTAGAAGGGAATGTAGATTTGGTAGGACAAGCTCAAACGGGAACTGGTAAAACAGCTGCTTTTGGATTGCCTTTATTGCAATCTATCAATCCAAATTCTGATCACATACAAGGATTGGTTTTATGTCCAACTAGAGAGCTAGGAAAGCAAATTGCTAAGCAATTGTTTAGGTATACAAAGTATTCAGACAAGATCTTTACGGAAGCAGTTTATGGTGGCGAGCATATTGAAAAACAATTGAGTCGACTTTCAAGAACCACGCACATTATCGTTGCAACACCAGGAAGATTGATCGATCTGGTTAAAAAAGATGCTATTGATTTGAGTCAAGTAAACACTTTGATCTTAGATGAAGCTGATGAGATGCTGAGCATGGGGTTTAAAAAAGACCTAGAAGAAATTCTTTCTTTCTCAGCGAACGTAAAGAATAAGTGGTTATTTTCAGCTACGATTCCGGCGGACATTGAGAAAATGATTTCAACTTATTTAGCTCCTAATGCAGTAAGATTATCAATGAGTAGTAAGAACTTGGTAAACGAACAAATCAATCATCAGTACCTAGTTTGTGAGCCTGAGGAGAAGCTTCATATTCTAATGCAGTTTCTTAATACCGAACGTGATAATAGGGGAGTGGTCTTTTGTAAAACGAAGAATACCACCAAGACACTAACGAAACAATTGATTGCTAAAAACATTAAGGCAGATGCCATTCATGGAGATTTACTTCAGAAAGAGCGAGATAAGGTAATGCGTGCATTCAAGAATGAAAAGGTACAAATTCTAGTAGCTACGGATGTTGCTGCTAGAGGAATTGATGTGAAAGGTTTGAATTATGTGGTTCACTTTGAATTGCCGCAAGACGAAGAATATTATACACACAGATCAGGAAGGACAGCAAGAGCAGGTAAAAACGGTACATCTCTTTGTATTGTGACTCATGCCGAGTCAAAACAGCTCAAGTATTACGAGAAAAATTTAGGAATTAAGTTTACTAGAATTCAGAAAGTTAGGTAGTTATAGAACGCATTCTACTTCAAACTTGCAAGAGTAATCTTCTTCATCAAAGCAGTCGCCATAAACGCAAATGGTTTTACATCCGTATGTCACACCATCTTTGCTCCAGTACTTTACTAAAGCAACAGTGACACCATCTTTGAGGTATTTAATATAACCTTCAGTGATGCATCCGCGCTCGTCATATTTGAAGTCTTCTAAAACGTATTTAGTAACACCTTCCCCTAAAACATCAGGGTCTTCATAATCACCGTCTGCACAAGCTGTACATTCTTCCTGTTCGCAATCAGATTTATCGCCTTTATCCCAATCCTTTTTGAAATCAGTTTTTCCACAAGAGAAAAGTAGTAATGATAAAATGAAAATGCTTGCTAAATTTTTCATACTAGTTGTTTGAGAATAGAAAATTACGAAAATTATTTTGAAATAAAAAGTGTGTCATCCTCTAAAATAAATTCTAAAATTGGTCTGCACTTGTTTTTACAGGCAGGATAAAAGCCTAAATGTTCCCGCTCTTCAGATTTTGGAGAATTTCCCCACCAGAATTCCGCTATTGCAATTGGGTTAAGATTATTGCTTAATGCATAGCTCAAAAGCTTTGGTGCTGCACATTCTCCGGCTGCCGCAGGTGGGTTTCCGTGAGAAGAATTTTCAAAGATTTCCAAGACATTTTGAGTTTCTCCTGATAGATTTAAGAATTGATAATTTTCAAATAGTCTTTGCTGTAGAGCATATGACTTCTCTCGTCTAGTTTCAATTAAAGCGTCTTTTTTAGATTGGATATCAGTACCTTTAATTTGATTGCTGATAGCAGTAAGCTCAGTCATTCCTTTATTAATGAAGAAGTCATCAGTTGAGTCGTCAAAGACTGATGGAGCAAATTTTTCTGATGATTTGCTGCCTTGGAGTTTACCAGAAACGGTGGCTAAATAAGCTAAGGTTCCATCTTGAAGTTCTACGACCAATACGCCGAACATCTTTCCTTTATCGGTAGCGAAATCATGCTCCCAATTTGTTGATTCGCTCTCAATAAATCTTTGAAATTCCGAGGCAGCACTTCTTGCCACATCCGGAATTATTGAACCAAAGGGATTGTTAAGCTTGATAGGCACCTTAGCGAGTGACTTGACATCTTCAAAATTGAATAGGTAGGAATTCATTAAGTCAAAAGTACTGAAAAGAAGCTTAGTTTCTTTTGCCAAAGCCTGTCGTGAATTGAAATAAAATGCCCCACTGCACTTCATTCATTTCTCTTATTTTGGTATAGAAATGATTTATCCTAAATCTTGTGTGAGGTGAGAAGGCATAGGTAATACTATTGGCATTAGTAAAGTTGAAATGATAAAGTTGTGAATTAAAAGAGTCGTGATAATTACAAGCGAATGATGTACTCAAAATCAACTTATTTAAAAGGTAATAATCCGCATTCCCTTGGTAATTCATTGTTGCAAAGGCTCCTTCTGTTTCAGAGTGTGATGTTCCGATAGTTGCTTGATTTCCAAAACGAATTTTTTCGTGGTACTTAAACACCCAATCAGCTCCAATCCGATTTATATAAACCCTATCATCAGGAACTAGCGTATTGAAAATCCGCCCAGAAACACCTATAAAACCAAACTCATTTTTTTTGAAGCTTTGATTCCCGATTCTACTCGTAATCAGCCAAGTGTTTTCATATTGGTAATTCACTAGTTTGAATTTAGGTTGGATGGATTGTAAAGAGTCATTTATTAGGTTGTCACAGATCAATAGTGGCTTATTTAAAAGCCCGCCAGAAGTGACAGAAAGCTCTAAATCAAATTTGCTATTCAAAGGAGTTTTCATGAAGAATCCTAAATCTTGAACAAATCCAATATCCATTTTAATCAAATTTGTCATGAAGCTAGAGACCGGGTCTAGTTTTGGGTTATGGCCAAACGGAATAGATCTATTCCCAAACCAGAATGAGGTCCGATCCCACTTTGTATCGAATTTCACCCAAGTATTCAAAAGCTTTAATTTGAAATCGGCTTCTCTTTGACCAAGGGCATTAATTGTTTTATCAAATACCACTGAGAATCTCAAGGAATAGGCTGAAGGTCTCAAGGTTCTGATATATCCTTTTTGAAGTGTTTTTCGGTTCTTGCTCAAAAGCTGAAAGGCCAATTGATTTTGAGGTCCTCTATTTGTAACATCCCATCTAGCACCATTGACGTCATTAATAAATCCACCATGTAAATTCAACTGCGTATAAAAAAATGTTGTTTGTTGTTTTTCAAGTTTAATCGAATTCTGGCCATGGACAGTCAAACTGGCAAGCAGGAGGAAAGTAAATATTATGTTTGTTTTCAGATTCACTTAATAATTATAAAGGCTTTTTCTAATTCTCACTAACTCTCTCATACTCTTAGGAAGTTCTACTCGAGCCATCCAAACTGGCGTTATTCTTTCGTAAGAAAGAACATATATTAAAAGCACATCTCTTTCAATGGATTCATAGCTTAAATAAACTTTTTCAATTCCCTTGTACTGATTATTGACCCAATTATCTGTTTTTTTATCTGTCAATAACAGGTAAGGTTTCAGCTCCGTTGGAATCACATCCGGGTCATATGCTATAGTGCTTTGAACTGGATTGTACCTTCTTCCTTTTGGATACGTATTAATTCCGAAAAGGAAGCCTGTTAACTTCTGTTCTTGAATTTGAGCTAAATCAACATTTCCTAGGGTGATGTTATAAGGTGACCAAGCTCCGCTTAAGGTGATTTGCACATATGCATCTGTCTCTTTGAGTTCTACTACTTCTATACTTACACTATCCAAATATTTCATCCAATTGAAGTCACATTTTTTAATACTAGTATCCTTATAAAAACCTTCATCTCGGAACTGAGTAAGCTCAATTGGTTGTTCTAATATTGACTTGTAAGTGTATTCTTTAGGATTAAGAACTAAGCCGAATTCCTTTTTGTAATGCTGCTCAAGATCCAATGGGACAACGTTTCTTTCAGACTGATGACCAATTTCTAAAGTAGTAGCGTTCAGCCGTTTCTTGATTGGATTTCTCAATGCTTCAAAATCAACTTTGGTAGCTTCTGCTATCGTGGATAGAGAGTCATAATTGACATGAAGTAGTAAGTTTTTTTCAGGATTCTTCAGTTTTATGAGTGCAGCGTAGAGGCTACTGTCCAAATAAAACCAACTGTGGGCCATTATCTTGTTTTGATTTAAGTTGATATTGCTTTTCAATCTTTTATCAAAGTCAGAGTAATCTTCAGAAGTGACCTCTAATTCCCATTTTCCCGCAGCCAAACAGTTGTTGGTAATTTTGCAACGATAGATGTTGTCAAAGTTTTGACTGGTTTTGCTTTGCTCGCTCTTTGATTGAACTATGTCAAATTCTTTATGCTCTTTTCTAAAAGTATAACCAAAGCGATTAAATTCTTTAGTGAGTAGTTCAGCAGATGCCATTTCATTTGGTCCTTCAATTGTTGGAATGAGCCTTAAGAGATCAACTTCATTTACCCTAATAATGTTCATTAATCCATCAATGAATTGAAAGTCAGCTAATATTTTACCTTTTGGAGAATTATTACAAAGTTTAATTTCGACAGAAGTAAATCTCAGGTTTAAGGTATCAATACCATACAGACTGTCTTTTTCACCAATGTCATATTTGTAATTATAGGCTGGACTTTTAGCACTGAGAATAATAGTTTCATTGGAATACCCTTTGAATATTTCTACAACCTCTTCAGGAGCCGAATCTACAGAGCTGTTCGTGTCTATTGAATTCCACTTAGCAGAATAGCACTGTGTGAAGCTCAGCAGAAGCGTAAATGATATAATATAGAAGAGTGTTTTTGAAATCACAACTTGGTATCAAAAATAACAATATTTCTCTTTAGAATGAATGTCTTTTACGGATTACCCATTAAGGTCTATTTCGTCAATTTATAAACCTTATCGGCAAAAGAATTTACCCAAAGCGTATACTGTTTAGCAGAAGGGTGTAGTCCGTCTTTAGCCAACAACGTTTTGTCTTTTTTATCTTGTCTGGATATTGGAGTTATGTCATAAAAGTCAACTCCTTTTTCTGTTGTAATCGTTTTACAAATTAAATTATAAATATCTAATCTTGCAGATATCTTTGCTTGATTTTTTGAACCGTACGGCGTGTATCCGTAATCAGGAATCGAGACCACAAAAACGCCTTCTTTTCCTTGAGCGCAATGTTCAATTGCATAATCTAAACACTTTTCAAATTCAGGTTTAAACTTCTTCGGCTCCCATCCTTGGAATTCATT
>JBLFXO010000196.1:0-6902 GCA_047609865.1 Arenicella sp. | reverse complement strand
CTTTCAACTCCTCTGATCTTTCTTGGTGCCAAATTCATTAAGACACTCACTTTGCGTCCAATGATATCTTCTGGTTTATAATGTTCTGCGATTCCAGAAACTACTGTTCTAATATCAAGGCCAGTATCAACAGTTAGTTTTAACAACTTATCTGCTTTCGGAACTTTTTCAGCCGCTAGAATTTCACCTACTCTGATATCCATCTTCATGAAATCATCAAAAGCTACTTCGTCTTTTTGAGGTGGAAAATCGTTTGAGTTATCAGCTGAACTTTGTTCTAATTTTTGAACTTGAGCATCAACAAATGCGTCATCTACTTTAGAGATTAAAATAGAGGCTTCATTAAGCTGATGTCCTGCACCCAATAAATCGACATTACCGGCAAACTCCCACGATTTTGACTCAATATTTAAGAATTCAGCAATTTTTTCAGCCTTTTTCGGTAAAAACGGAGCAAAAACGATTGTTAGGTTTGCCGTGATTTGCAGCGCAATATTCATGATCGTATCTACACGACTCATGTCAGTTTTTGCTAATTTCCAAGGTTCAGTTTCAGCTAAATATTTGTTTCCTAATCTAGCTAAGTTCATTGCTTCAGCCTGTGCCTCACGCAATTTATATTTCTTAATTAGTCCCGCGATTCTATCAGGGAATTCACCAATTTGATTTAGAACGTCTTTGTCGATATCAGCTAATTCTCCTAAGGCTGGAACTTTACCTCCGTAATACTTGTTGGTTAAAACAACGGCTCTGTTCACAAAATTACCTAGGATATCGGCCAATTCATTATTGATTCTTGATTGGAATTCTTTCCAAGTGAACTCACTGTCTTTGCTCTCAGGAGCGATAGAAGTAAGCACATATTTTAATTCATCAATCTTATCAGGATTCTCTGCAATGAACTCATGTAACCAAACGGCCCAGTTTCTTGAAGTTGAGAATTTATCTCCTTCTAAATTCAAGAATTCATAGGCAGGAACATTATCAGGCATTATTAATCCGCCATGCTCTTTTAATAAAACAGGGAATATGATTGCGTGAAAAACGATATTGTCTTTACCAATGAAATGAACCAATTTGCGATCGCCTGTCCAGTAGTCTTTCCAGTCTTTGTTATTCGCTATTGCCCATTCTTTTGTTGCCGAGATATATCCAATAGGAGCATCCAACCAAACATAAAGTACTTTTCCGTCAGCGCCTTCAACCGGAACCTTAACACCCCAATCTAAATCGCGGGTCATTGCCCTTGGATGAAGTCCACCATCAATCCAACTCATGCATTGACCGTTTACTTGATTTCTCCAGTCCTTAGGGTTGTGCTGTTGAACACCATCTAAAGTTCCTTCTTTAATCCAGGTTCTTAACCAATCTTCATGTTGATCAAGGGGTAAAAACCAATGAGAAGTTTCTCTTAATGTTGGGACCTTTCCACTTAAAGTAGATATAGGATTTATTAAATCTGTAGGGCTTAAAGCAGAACCACATTTCTCACACTGATCACCATAAGCGTTTGCGCTATCGCAATTAGGACAAGTTCCTGTAATGTATCTATCAGCTAAAAATTGCTTGTATTCTTCATCATAATATTGCTCCGTAGTCTTTTCTATAAAACTACCGTTGTCATTCAATTTCTTGAAATATTCTTGAGCGGTATCGTGATGAATTTGATTTGATGTTCTTGAATAAATGTCAAAAGAGATATTGAAATCTTCAAAGGCTTTTGAGTTGATTGCATGATACATATCAACGATTGCTTTTGGAGTTGTTCCCTCTTTTTTAGCTCGAAGAGTTATAGCCGCTCCGTGTTCGTCACTCCCGCAAACAAAGAGAACCTCTTCCTTATTCATACGCAAAAAACGCACAAAAATATCTGCTGGTAAGTAAACTCCCGCGATATGCCCTAAATGGAGGGGTCCGTTTGCATACGGTAAGGCGGCTGTGATTGTATATTTATTCTCTGACATTGAACTTTTAAAAGTTCAGCAAAGATACGTTTTGTTTCTATATTCGTTTTTTAAATACTCAATTAATAAACTGTGAAGAAAATTCAAATTGTTTCCCCTGCTAAGTCTATTGATGCTGAAAAAATTGAATTTGCTAAAAGTTGGTTTGCGGATGCCTCTTTTGAAGTAACTGTTGGTGAGAATGCGGCAGGAGAATTTAATTACTTTTCAGGTACAGATGAAGAACGTCTTTCTGACTTTCAAAAAGCATTGGATGAGGACCATGAAGGCATTATAATATGCAGTAGAGGTGGATATGGATCCGTAAGAATTGTAGATCGAATAAGCTGGTCTCAGTTTGTGAGGTATCCAAAACTTGTATGTGGTTATTCAGATGTTACTGTGTTCCATAACCGAATGAACAGAATGGGCTATCCTTCATTGCATTGCACCGCTCCTTTAAATTTTGAAGAGAATACCCCTGAAGCCTTAACTTCCTTAAATACAGCTCTTTTAGGCGGAACCAATTCTTACGATTTTGAAGGGAGTGAGTTGAATAGAGTGGGTGAGGCAGATGCTAAAGTCGTTGGAGGTAATTTAGCCATCCTTTCGACACTTTGTGGTACGGATGATGATTTAGATACTCACGGAAAAATCTTATTCATTGAGGATGTTGGAGAGGCTGTTTATGCTATTGATAGAATGATGTGGCAACTTGAGAAATCAGGCAAACTCAAAGATCTAAAGGGATTAATGGTTGGTGGAATGACGGAGATGAAAGACTCAGCTGTTCCTTTCGGAAAAACAGTTGAAGAAGTAATTGCTGAAAGTGTCGCTGAATATGACTTTCCTCTTTGTTTTAATTTCCCTGCGGGTCACATTAAAGACAACCGAGCTATAATTTTTGGAAAAAAAGCACGTTTAGAAGTTTCAGAGAACGGTGCAATATTTACCCAAGTTTCTGAAGGATTTTAATTGATTACTTTTGAGCGAAATGTCAACACTTTCAAGTCTAAGTATTTTACTTCCTTGCTACAACCCTCCTGAGGGATGGGAAAAGCAAGTAGTTAAGTCAATGGACATTATCAAAAAGGAATTGAAATCTAAGGTTGACGAAGTTCATTTGGTGATTGTAAATGACGGATCATCTTCAAACTGTACTCAAGAACAACAAGATTATATTACTACGAATGTGACTGATTCTCAATTTGTAAATTATGAAGAGAATAGAGGTAAGGGTTATGCATTGCGTCAAGGAGTGAAAGTGATAAAAACGAATTACACGGTCTACACCGATATTGATTTCCCTTATCACGAAGAAAGTGTTTTAGCCATTGCCAACACTCTTTTAAATGGGGCATCTGTAGCTCTTGGTCACAGAGGTAAAGAGTATTACAAGAAAACGCCTTGGTTCAGAAAGGTGGTTTCAAAGACATTACGCTGGGTACTTAAAACATTTCTACGTTTGCCAACAGACGATTCTCAATGTGGCCTTAAAGGATATGATCAAATTGGTGCCTCAGTATTCTTGACCACCAGAATAGATAGATTTCTATTCGATTTAGAGTTTATTAAATTGGCCGCAAGAAAAAAACTGAAGATTGAAAAAGTAAATGTTGAATTGAAACCAAACGTTGTTTTTTCAAAAGTAAACACAAGAGTTTTGCTGATAGAATTTGGAAATTTCATTAAGGTCTTATTCCGAAAATGAGTCTTCGCTTATCCAGTTGTTATTAAAGATTATAAATTGCTCGCCGCCTATTTGGCCATGGTTAAATAAATTAGCACCATTTGTTTTTCTTACCAATAGCTCGTCTATTATATAAGGTTCCTCACTATCATTTCCGCATAAGAAAACCTTTACACCTTCCACGTTTGGGTTAATCGTGAAATTCATTTCAACTTGTAGCCAATGACCGACAATCTGCGTGCTTTGCTTAAGGTCAAACCTGCTCACCCACTCTCCCTTTGAGCCATCTTTGTAAGTTAACTCTACAATAGAACTTAGATCCGCTCGATCAACTTTATGATTGAACCAATAGCTCACGGTATAGTCTGTGTTTTCCAGATCATCCGTTGAAGATTCCCATAATAAATCATATCCCTTTTTAACACCTTGCAAAGATCCTTTTCCCTTCAGACTCTCTCCTTTTTGATCATCCCAAGAATTGTAAAAGAACCATTCATTAGGATTTTGAGAAGTGAACTCATTTTTGCCGCAATCAGATTGAGTTTTTAATTCTTCCATGATTTTCTCAAAGTAAAATGGATTATTGTAAGCTTCGCGATCAAATTCACAAACTGAAAAAACTTCATTCTGGTAAGTGTATTCTTGAGTCCACATGAATTGAAGTTCATCCAAACTTAAATTATCTTGATTAGTGATAACCGCAATCTTGGCATTCCCAGGAATGTCTTTTAAAAGCTTCTTGTCACAAAACTCTGGCCCAAAAAAGTTATTGAACTTTACACATTCATCCTGAGAAAGTCTTGAAGACACAGAGTTAAGCATTGGTAATCCTGTGTGATACGAAATCATGAATGAATCGTAATTTGCTTGTTCTTCACCTAATAGCATCATGTTTTCACTGGACATATGAGTGAAAGGTAACATGATGAAAGCGTCATATTTTTCAGCTTCTAAATGGGCAACCAAATCTCTCAAATCATTATTAAGTTCACTCTCGTTAAATTCATTTTTTGATTGTGAACAAGCTTCGGCTACCCCAGAGATATGTTCATGAGCTTCAATAAAATAGAACCCAATAGCGAAGACAAAACATCCACCAAGAATCATATTCTTCCCTTGTTTTTTATAGATATTGTAAAAGGCAACAATGGTAGCGACACTGAATACAAAGAAGAATATCCAGGCGAATCTGCCAAGTACTCTAAATTGTTTGAGTGGACCAATCAGATCTGTTGTCCACTTCATGAAATCAAACTTGAAAGGGAAACAGAAAGAGAAAAGCAGGATTAAATAAGCGGCAATTACAAAGAGGAATAGCTCCTTTTTCATGATTAGTTTGAAAGGCAATTCTTTCCTTTTTATGATGGCATAAACCACAACAAATCCGAACATCAAAATGGTACTTAATCCTAAATAGGACCAAGACTCCCAATGAGGTTGATAATCTGTCATGGTCCTGAGCGCTTCATGGATAGGGCCGTGATGAGGCATCAAAACAGAGCCCCATTCACCATGGAGATGAAAGAACCCACCCGGGGTATCCATCCTGTTATAATGATCGTCTGTTCCGAAGATTAGTAATCTGAATAGCACAAATGGAATGATGACTTGAACGGTCGTAAAGCCCATTGCGCTCTTCCATTGCGCCTTATTTGCTAGGTAGTTTATCAACCAAAAAAACAGACATAAAAAAGCAATGATGATTCCTAAATAGGGATGAGTAAAGAAGAAAGCGAATACAAATAGGAAACTGATGATGGCCCAAATGGTCGCATGTCTTGCATTGTTGCATTGAATTAATATATACCACATGGCCGGTATGGCAAACAAATAAGACAAGGAAAAGTGGCCGGTAATCCTGCCAATTTGCGGAGCCATATAAGTGAGGGCGACTGCCGCCGCAATACTCCATAAAACTTCAACTTTGTAATTTCTGAATATCAGATAAAGAAAGACAGAACATAATGGAAAGGCCACGAGCATTAGCAAGTTGAGAATCCCAATGCCGTAATCCGCTAAACCTAAATAGCCGATAATTGAAGAAAGTAAAGGATGCGCATCTGTGAACACAATGTTTTCATAATAGGGGTAATTCATGCCTGTGAACTCCCAAAATGAGACATCATGTTTGGCGTGAAAAAGATAGGTGTAATAGTTCTTAATTCCGTCTCCCCCGGGAGAGAAGAGGTATTCGTTGGGAGAAAGTAAAACGGTGTGAAAGAAGTAAAAGAGCACGACAAATGACAAAGCAAATGTGAGCAAGGGGAATCTTGATTTATGCAAAAGTTTTGAAATCATCCTCGGTGGCAAATGTAAGCATTTTACATTCCTTTAGAAATCAAACAATCACCGACTTTTCAAGAGTAGTTATTGTAAAGTTGTCGGCATTCATTTCGGCCATCACACCAATCGGAAGAGTAAATTTTGGCGCAATGTGTCCAATACTAGCGCCTTGATATACAGGATACGGTAGGTTCTTAAAGTGCTGTTCGAATATTTCATCCAATGAAAATGATTGCTCGGGTTCTTCTGGATCACATTTTCTGAACGACCCGATAACCAGACCAGCGATTTTTTGAAAAACATCAGCTTGCTTCAGTTGCCATAGCATTCTATCTACTCGATATGGCTCTTCTTTAATTTCTTCTAGAAAAAGAATTTTATTGTTCCAGTTAGGTTCAAATGAAGTTCCAATCATTGATGATATAACCGTTAAATTGCCTCCAACCAATCGCCCTTTAGCTTTTCCTGACGACCATGTTTTTAGGTCTTCTAAATTATCAGAGGGATTCTTCATTGTAAAAGGCTGGCCCTTTACAAGGCAATTAATTACCTGATCTTTTGAGAAGTCTCCCCATGAAGAATATCCGCAAGGGCCATGGTAAGTTACTAAACCAGTTTTCGTATAAATGGCGTTTACTAAAGATGTTATGTCACTGAAGCCCATCAGCACCTTTGGGTTAGCCCCTATTACTTTATAATCTAATAGGTCTAGCAATCTTGCGCAGCCCCAACCACCTCTCATTGTGAGAATGCCTTTAATGGACTTGTCTTTGAACATTTTCATTAACTCGTCAGCTCTAACTTGGTCACTGCCTGCTAAAAACCCTTCTTGCAAGTAATTAGTTTCACCCACCTTTGTTCTAAAGCCTAATCCTTTAAGAATTCCTTCGATTTTCGTAATGTGAGCTTTATTCCAAATTGAACCTGCAGGTGCTGTGATTCCAATCAAGTCCCCTTTAATTAAACCCATTGGCTTTTTTAATGGC
>JBLFXO010000195.1:0-6918 GCA_047609865.1 Arenicella sp. | reverse complement strand
AATCCCTCCGAAGGAGGCGTGAAGAATAATTAGGGTTTGGGCTAAGTCTGGCATTTTCTTACTCAATGATGAGCTTCTGTCTTCCAATTAATCCAGAAGATAAATCTTGAATTTGGATGATGTAAATGCCTGAAGGATATTTTGAAATATCAATACTATCAGAGTTGCCTTTGTGAATTACTTCACCCGAAATTGAGATGAGTTGAACTTTCAAAGCATTGCTATTCGGAGTTTTAATCTGAATAATGTCTTTTGCTGGGTTTGGATAAACTTCAAAATCCAACTTAGTTTTCTCTTCTATGCCAATATTCAAGGCGCAATTTCCTCCTTGGCCATGAGGGTCCCAATATGAGATGTCTCCAAATCCAAAGCAATTAATATAATATGAAAATCCGGCTCCTTCACAAATCATTTCGAATAGTCCGCCAGTGCTTGAAAGTAAATCAATTTGATGCCCGATTCCTTCTGTGATTACTGGACCGTTTATGGTGTCAATGTAAAAGACCTTGCGATACTCTGTATTTACCAAAATAGAATCAATTTTTTGTATCGTGTCATTAGAATGTCCGCATCCTTGAAAAACATCTCCTTTCACAGTGTCTCCAACTGCATAGTCATAAGAAACTAAAAGACTATCCATGCTAATTTGAGAAGTATAAAACCTTATGTTTTTCCCATCTTGTCTAAGGTAATAGCTAGTTTGAATATCATACGTACTGATCGGTGAGGATCCGCTCCCATCATAAATCTCTCCTTTTTTGAATACTTTGTGGTAGGTGTTACCGTTGATGTCTTCTTCGCCATTTAGGTAATAAACATAGATGTCAGATGTGGCAATATAAGGAGGGTCCCATTGATTTGAGTTCCATAAGCTACCACCCCATTTAGGGTCATTCGCAAAATAATCAGGTGTTTGAGCAAAAGTTTGAGTCATCAAACTGAAGAAGAGTGCGAGAGTGAGTAATTTCATTTCAAGAAAGGTATGAAACTTTGAAGTAGAAACCAATTGAATCCGGGCTAATCAGGTTTTTCGTAAAGGGAAATAGCTGAGAGCAACAATTCTTGCAGAATTTCGATCTCAATATCCTCATTAGGATTTACCCTAAAAATCTTCATGCGTTTTCTATCGCCGGTTTCGAGGAGTGCATGTTCTAATTTATTTCCATCCACAAAAAGCACGTATGGCTCTGAAGTCTTTTTATCTTTCCATAAATAACACATGGCTTTGTTGCCGTAAGCGAAACATGGCATTTTGTATTTCACAGTTTCATTGACTTGCCCGCTAGAACTCAGAATTATATCACGAAGTGCCATGAAACAACTCTTGTTAGGTTCCTTTTGATTGAGATAGAAATTGTCGGTCAATGACATTGATTAGGCTTTTTCTTCAAACATAACTTCCAACTTGATGCCATCTAAATCCTTAAAGAAAAGAGCGTAATAATTTTCACCATGCTGGGGGTAAAATTGAGGAGGCTGAACTATTTCTGCTCCAATAGCTTTAATGAGTGGATAGACTTCATCAACTTCTTCACGTGATTGTGCTCCAAAAGCTAAATGATGAACTGATCCAGGAGTTCTTCTGTGAACGTCTTGATTTTTGAACTCCTTTCTAGGTGAGTTGATTCCAATTGTAACGGAAGGATGCGCATATTCAATGACATCAAAATCATTGGCATCAACTCTCCCTTTTGATTTTTTAGCTAGATCAAAACCTAGTATTGGCATCAGCTTATCGTAAAATGCCTCAGCTTTTTCAAAGTCTTTAACCGTGATTTGTAAGTGATCAATTCTTGGAATCATTTTAGACTAATATAGTTTTTAAAGATAGCGAATAGAATGATTGCTTAACCTCAATTTATTCATTTAATGACAGCTGACACGCAACATTTTTTGTTCAAAGGTCCAGTTCTCTATGGGGCCAAAAAGTTTTGTTTTGAGCTGGTTTTGAACACTCTCATAGAAGTTGTATTGTAAATCTGCCTGAGCGTTGCTTTGTATTACCGTATTCAAATCTTGGCCCTCAAAATAGGAGTATTCAATTTGGTCATCATTCAGAACAGCGACATCAAACGAACAAATGGGTTCCATTTCAGTATTGTAAAATACAACTCTTCCGTAAAGTAAACCCGTAGAAAATTCAGATTCTTTTTCAATTTCTGCTTTGATAGAAACTTGAGGATAGACCACTGCTATGTTTCCCTGAGCATATAAAGCTTCAACTTCGGCCAAACCTTGACAATAAAGAAAATTAGCACCTGTTGTAGGGATGCTATCCCAGTTTTCTACATCATTTAATTTCCAAAATGTCTCTAATTCAAGTTGATTGTAATCTTGAGAATCGAACCATTCCACACTGTCCTTTTCTCTTAATTCATCTAATTCACTGAATTCACCATCATAGTCTGGATGAAATTGGTCAATGAAATTTGGATAGAAAAAATAAAGATTCAAGACGTTATTCGAGATATTGAAGTCATCAATTGACAAGGAGTCACAAACTAAATTGTCCAATTGGTCTAAGTCAGGATAATTTTGGGACATCTTCTCTAATCTGAAATGTAGTGCCTTTGATTTAATAAATCCGTTGTCATTCACATCTATGTATTCAACTATTTCTTCTGAATTCCCTGCTTCAAATTGTGGAGAGCATCCAAGCTCAAAAATGAATACTACGGGAATTACAAGTGCGATATACTTTTTCATTTTATTCATGTTTTTTATTTAATCCTCAATTGCAGTAAAGGCTCTCGAAAAGTTAACCAAATAAACCTTTTCACTTGCTCTTGTAATGGCCGTGTATAACCACCTCATGTATTCTGGCGTCCACATATCTTCTGTAAAATAACCCTGATCTATGAATACTACTGGCCATTGGCCGCCTTGAGATTTATGACAGGTTACCGCATATCCAAATTTGACTTGTAGCGCTTGAAAATAAGGGTTTGTCATTACCTTTTTATTTCTTACTCTTTTGTTTTTTTCTAAGGGATATTCTTCAGAAGCAATTCTAAAAAACAGTTCTTTTAATTCGTTTCTAGGTAAGTTGGCCGATTCTGCATGTATGGCGTTAGTCATCATTTTCACTTCAATATCTCCCATATTTGGATAATCAATGAAGCGAGCAATGACATCTGCAAACTCAAAACCATACATTTCTTCTCGGCGTGAAATCTTTTTCAGTTGGATTAATTCTCCGTTTGCGATAAACCCAGCCTCTGATTTTGGTTCTAACCAGAAGTAATTATTTGAAACTACCATCATGACGTCTCCAGCGTTGACATCATCCTCTTGCCAAAGAACTCTTTGTCTTATCTGCTGATTAAAAAGATTGGCGCGTTTATTTGATCGTGTCACAATCATGACATTGTCTTGGCCATATTCATTTATTTCACTCTCTAAAGCGTCTTGCAAATCCAAACCACTCAGAGCAATCGCGTCCACTTTGTTGTGAGCTAAGACTGGAATCTCATCTGTAAACTCCCTTAGCTGTAATGAAACCTTAAGCACTCCAGATTGAGATTCTTGACGAACGACATCTTTCAATTCGGAGCTCACTATGTCAAAAGAGTAATGTTCGCTAAGAAAAGTTTTATCAAGTGCAGGGCTTTTATCCATTCCAACTGGAGGCAATTGCCCTTTATCGCCAACAAAAATGATTTTACAGTTATCGCCCGAATAAACGAATTGCAATAAATCTTCTAAAAGATCTCTCTGGGAGAATGAATTTTTATCTGTGATTCCTGAAAAGGTAGAAACCATTGAGGCCTCATCCACGATAAAAATCGTATTGGTTCTCTTATTCTCGCCTAATTTGAAACTCGGAGCTCCTCCTCCTTCTGAATTACTAAAGTAGATGGATCTATGAATTGTATGTGCTGTTTTATGACTGTAATTGGATAGAACTTTGGCAGCTCTCCCGGTAGGAGCCATTAAAAATGACTTGATTTTAATATCCGCCAGAGTTTTAACAAAGGTTGAGATTAAGGTTGTTTTCCCCGTTCCGGCGAATCCGCTGAGTAAGAAAATTTCAAAATCGTTGTCTGAACTAATGAAGTTGGTTAGGTTTTCAATTGCACGGGCTTGATCCCGAGTTGGGGCAAATCCTAAATTGTCTGTAAAGAGCTGAGCAAATGATGCCTTATTAATCTTGTTTTTCAATAGAAAGTGCTTACTGTTCGAATCATTGAGTTAAATATGGAAAAAATATATTGACTGGCTCCTTGCACTTTAAAAAAAATTGTAGTTTTGTTGGTATTAGGAATACAAACATTTAAGACATCAGAATGAGTTCTTTGGACAAAGTAGACAACATATTTTTTTACATTAAGAGATACCTATTACCTTCCATCTTTTTGGGGGTTGGGATATTTGTATTGTATTTGGCATTGACACCTGAAATTGTCGAAGTGCAAAACCCTTCAACTGGTAAGATTCAGGACGTTGAAATTTCACAAGAACCAATGTTCATGTATTCGGCATTGATCATCATCTTTGTGAGTGTTGTGTGGTTCCTATATCTATTTGACATGATTAAGTCATTTGTTGGCTGGATTGTTTTGGTAGTTATGCTTTCAGGATCTGCCTATATCCTTTACCAAAATGTAAATACAGTTAAAACTCAAATTGATTTTGATACTGCTTGGGATGTAAGAGACCTAGAGATTAAAACAAGAATGGCTGATATTAAAGCGGCAGAAGCGGCTTACAAAGAGTCTGATTCTACTTATACTAATAGCATGGATGACTTGATCAACTTTGTTAAGACCGGTAAGAAGATGGATATCGTGAAAATTGGTACTGTACCTGATAGAAAAATCTCACTTGATGAGAGAGATTTGATTTATGGAGATGATAGACCAATTGATAATTTAATGACCGAAATGGAAGCTACTGTTATTGCACGTTATGCTGGTGGTAAAGTTTGGTACAATGAGGACAAAGGATTAATTGATTTTTCTAGAGATACCAACTACATTCCTGTGATGGAAGCAATTTTTGATTCAGAAAGATATCAGATATCTAGAGAGAAAATTGGAGGCCTGATTCCTTTCAATGCAGATTCATTAAGATATGTACCTTTTACAACTAATTTGGTTGTTTTGGACACATCATCTATTATGAAAAGTGATATGAAGGTGCCAACTTTATTAATTGAGATGACTCATCCAATGGATCACCCAGATAAAGGTTATAAACTTTACCAGATTGGTTCTAAGACTGATAATCACCTTAAAGACAATTGGTCTAAATAAGCATGTCTCTGCGAAAAGAAGATGCATTTAAGCATGTGTTATGCATGTCTTTGAGTGAGTCCTCTTTGGAGATCGCTGCTGTTAAACGGGATACCAAGACCATTTCATTTCATAAGTCCCTAACTTTTGAGAAATATGACCGAGAATCTATTTCTGAAGTAATGAAGTTGGATGAATTAACTTTTGAGTATGATGCTTATTGTGCAACAGCGGGAGGAGCCCGAAACACTTTGATTCCGGTTGACCTATTCAATCATACAAAGCCTGCTGATGTATTCAAACTGAACTATTCAGAGCCTATTGATAATCTTGATTATAACAGAATTCCAGAATTGGGAATCGTTAACATTTACGAATTACCCATGTGGATGAAATCGCTGTTTGTGATTAAGTTCCCAAGAATAAAGATTGTTCATCCGGTGACCATCTTGCTGAAAGGTGTTTTTGATCAACCGACATTTAAGCCGAAAATCCATATTCATATTGACGAACAGAGCTTTCACTTAATGATAACGGCTAAGTCTAAGCTTCAATATTTCAACAGATTTGACTACACCAACTTAGCTGACATGGTTTATCACCTTCTCTTTGTTTTAGAACAAAAAGAAATGGATCAAAAAGAGATGTCAGTTTGTTTATATGGTGTAAGTTCTAAATGGGAGCAAATGGGTGGATTACAATCCTTCCTTGCCAATCCAATCAAGATCTCTGACAAGTCAGAATTGGCCGAACGTTTTCTTCAATCAAAACAATTACTTTGCGTGTAGTCAGTGGTAAATATCGAGGTAAAAGAATTGTCTTTCCAAAGAAGTTCTCATCAAGACCTACGACAGATTTTGCTAAAGAAGCTTTATTCAATATTCTTCAAAATAAATTAGATTGGGAGTCATGTGACATCCTTGATTTATTTGCGGGAACGGGTAACATTAGTGCTGAGTTCTTATCTAGAGGTGCGGCAAGCGTATTAAGTGTTGAGAAACATCCAGGAGTTGTGAAACATCTTAGAAGCGTACAGGAAGATTTTGATGATGAGAATTGGAGTGTTCAACGTAATGAGGCCTTCAATTTTGTAGAGACATCCAAGAGAAAATTTGATGTCATATTTGCTGATCCACCTTTCGGAATGAAAGACTTAGATCGCTTCGTTGATAAGCTTTTAGCAGCTGATCAATTGGCAGAAGATGGCTTGTTTATAATGGAACATGGAAAGGAGAATGACTTTTCAAACCATCCAAGATTAGATAATACTAGAAATTACGGAGGAGTCAACTTCAGTTTCTTTTATTAAGACATTGACTTCAGCGAAACAAAAACCATCATTTTATCGTAATTTTATAGTAAAATCAGTCATATGAAAAGAATTGCTGTTTTTCCTGGTTCATTTGATCCCTTCACTAAAGGTCATCAAAATATAGTTGAGCGATTTTTGCCTTTGTTTGATGAGGTGATTATAGCAATCGGTGTCAATCAGGCCAAGAGGTCTTTCTTTTCATTAGAGAGTAGAAAAAATCAGATTCAAAGTTCATTTAAAGGAGTGCCGAATGTATCTGTTTTAGACTTTAGTTGCCTCACTATTGACCTTTGTAAGGAAAAAGGGGCTCAGTATTTGCTGAGAGGTATACGTAATGCCTCTGATTCAGATTATGAACAAGCCATAGCTCAA
>JBLFXO010000194.1:0-6922 GCA_047609865.1 Arenicella sp. | reverse complement strand
GACCCTAACGTTCAAAGTCGTGTAGGTGAGT
The DNA here is from genome assembly GCA_047609865.1 of Arenicella sp. Taxonomy (GTDB): domain Bacteria; phylum Bacteroidota; class Bacteroidia; order Flavobacteriales_D; family Crocinitomicaceae; genus Paracrocinitomix. Next base: position 6,891 of record JBLFXO010000194.1, on the reverse strand, counting down.
ATGTCAAAATCATCTCCATTCGAACTCCATAAGTTTAAATCTTGTTGATAAGTAGCACCAAGTAACCCTATGCGTGAATAGGAAAAATGTCGTAACTTAGCTAGGCTTATCTTTTGGCACTCTGGGCCGGCGCTCTGTAAATGAAAAACTTTATTCTCATAGGAATATTATTGCTATCCTTTGGATTCTCTGCCAACGCTCAGGTTGTATTTAATGAAATTTTCAATGATGGAAATGCTGCAACTACTGGTTCGGATGCTCTTGGAACTAGCTGGACAACGGCATGTCCATATTGTGGGGCTACGAATGATTGGATAGAGATTGACATGGCTGGGGATTCCGAATTAGAGGTAAGAGACCCTAATGGTCCTGCCACTTGGGAAACTGACGATTTTGATATCTCTGCATGTACTGAAGGAGTTACAATTTCAGTTGACATTAGAGAAGTAGATAACCAGGAAGCAGTAAGTTGCGCTGGCGCCTGTAACACTGGTGACGGAATCAAACTTGAAGTATCCTATGATAGTGGAACCTCATGGAGCGCATATTCAGATGCGGTAAATGGTTTTACTGGAACTTGCGCTTTGATGACTGGTTGCGGTACCACAGATTGTAACGGTGGATGTAACATAGGTAACTATCCTGTACCTTGGGGAGCCGGAGTGTCTTTCTTTGGACCATTAATTGGCACTGACGATTTCACATCTTCGACTTTTACAGATTGTATTTCAGTGGGAGTTTCGAACACAGTCAGGTTAAAGGTGACATTTATCGCTTGGTCAGGTTCAGAATACTTATTCTTAGACAATGTTGTCTTAACATGTTCAAGCTGCGCCCTACCTGTCGAACTTATAAACTTCAAGGCAGACAGAACTGAAACTACAACGAACTTAAAATGGTCTACCCTATCAGAGACAGAAAACAAGAAATTCAGTATTGAGAGATCATCAGATGGTATTATTTATGAAAAAATTGGAAGCGTAAAAGGCACAGTAAACTCTCATTCGCAAGTTGATTATGAATTCATAGATGAGAGGCCTTTGAATAAAAGCATTGCCTATTACAGAATTAAACAAACTGATGTAAATGGAAATTTCAAATTTTCAGAAGTGGTTTCGGTGAACTATCGTGAAGCGAACATCTATCATGACGGATTAAATCTTAAAGTCAACTTTGATCAAAAGCTGTATAAAGATTATCATTTGAATGTTTTTGATTTATCCGGAAAGACAGTGTACTCTAAAATCACAAATAACGGAGAGTCAATCAATTGGTCTGAAAGAGGTTTTTACATTATTGAAATCCCTGAGATCAATTATCGAAAAAAGATTGTTATCCCTTAAAGCAGGAATATCAAGCATTTGCCCCAAATGCATGTTAATAAATTTAAAGAGAAGAAGACTGGATTAAGCAACTGCTAATCCCTATCTTTGTAGAGATGGACGAAAAGAAAGTCAATAGCACAAAAAAAAGAAGCCTAATTACCCCTACAATTCAGGGTATTGGAGAGATGGGAAAGCTTCCGCCACAAGCGGTGGACGTTGAGGAAGCTGTTTTAGGAGCAATGCTCTTAGAAAAGAATGCCGTTAATGATGCTATTGATATTCTCCATGCAGATAGCTTTTATAAAATAGAACATCAAAAGATATTTGCTGTAATTCTTGAGCTTTTTGGTAATTCTGAGAACATTGATATTCTTTCTGTGACAGAAAAATTGAGAAAGCACGGCGACCTTCAATTAGTTGGAGGTCCTGGATATATTGCTTCATTAACAAATAAAGTAGCTTCGGCAGCTCACGTTGAATATCACGCTCGAATCATTTCTGAAAAGTACATTTTGAGATCACTTATTGAAGTTTCTTCCGAAGTAATCAAAAGTGCATATGATGAGACAAAAGATGTATTTAATGTTCTGAATGAGGCTGAAGATGGTCTTTTCAAAATTGCTGAGGGAAACCTTAAAAAAGGATATTCGAACGTAAAGGATTTAATATTAGAAGCCACTGAAGAAATTGAAGCAGCTTCTAAAAACAAAGATGGTGTGTCTGGTGTTCCTACTGGTTTCACTGATCTAGATAGATTGACTGCTGGTTTTCAGAAGTCAGATATGATTGTTTTGGCAGCAAGACCTGGAATGGGAAAAACTGCATTTGTATTGTCAATGGCTAGGAACACTGCCGTTCAGTTTAATCAAGGTGTAGCAATTTTCTCATTAGAGATGTCAAATGTTCAGCTCACTAAAAGGTTGATGGCCATGGAGACCGGGATCTCATCTGAAAAATTCAGAAAAGGCTTTAGTGATGAAGCTGATTGGGATACATTACACTCTAAAATTAGTGGATTAGCAGAGGCTCCAATATTTATTGACGACACGCCTGGTTTATCAATTTTTGAACTCAGAGCTAAATGCCGAAGATTAAAAATGCAGCACGACATTCAAATGGTAATCATTGATTACTTGCAGTTGATGACTGCTGGGATAAAAGGCGGAAATAGAGAGCAAGAAATTTCAACAATTTCGAGATCAATAAAAGAAATAGCAAAAGAACTATCCATACCAATTATTGCGCTATCTCAGTTGTCACGTTCGGTAGAAACTAGAGGGGGGGACAAAAGACCAATGTTATCAGATTTACGTGAATCTGGAGCGATTGAGCAAGATGCTGATATGGTTTGCTTTATTTATCGACCTGAGTACTATGGTTTGATTGAAGATGAAAACGGAATGCCTACTGACGGAGTTGGCGAGATTATTGTGGCTAAACATAGAAACGGATCATTAGATACGGTTCGGCTTAAGTTCATAAAAGAATTGACTAGGTTTGACAACCTTGATGCCTTTGATTCAATGGATTATGGATCAGGATTCTCGCCAAATAAAGAATTTGAGGGTCATGCTGATACTATTACTCTTGGCTCTAAGATGAATGATGACAGTGATCCTCTAAACAATATGAATGATGAAGTTCCTTTCTAAAATATTATTAATACTCTTGCTTTTAAGTCCTTTTAAAAGTGAAGCCTCAACCATTTTAGTACCAATGGATGAAACGCAAAAGAACCACCTTAAAGCTTATGGTGTTGCTTTTTGGGTCTTAGAGAATGATGTGGTTATGGAGTGGCTTTTAAATTATCGAGGCGGAGCTTTTCTCTTTCCACACAGTCAATTAATTGAAGAAGAGCTTGTAATCAAAGGAGTGACTTATGCCGTAGTACCAGATCAAAAAATTAAGCAGATTAAATCTAAAATTGCCGACCCAGAAGTAAACATGGAAATCGTTCAATTAGAAACTGCGCCAAAAATTGCTGTCTATACTCCTAGAGGAAAGCAACCTTGGGATGACGCTGTAACTATGGTTCTCACTTACGCTGAAATTCCATATGAAGAAATTTATGACTCTGCAGTTGTAACAGGCTCTCTGCCAGAATACGATTGGCTGCACTTACATCATGAAGATTTCACTGGTCAGTACGGTAAATTTTATAAAAACTATCATACACAATCTTGGTATCAAAAACAAGTGAAAGATAACGAGCAAATGGCAGCCCATCTTGGCTTTGAAAAAGTATCTGAGCTTAAAAGAGATGTTGCCCTAAAAATTAGAAATTTTGTTTCTGGAGGTGGATTCTTGTTCACTATGTGCAGTGGGACAGACAGTTATGACATTGCCTTATCCGCTCAAAACACAGACATCTGTGAGCAGATGTTTGACCATGATGCTTCCGAACCTAATTATCAATCTAAAATTGATTATTCACAAACATTAGCCTTTAAAGATTATACGCTTGAAAAGGATCCAATGGAATATGAATACTCTGATATAGATGGAACCAAGGACCATAGAGTCCCAGAGAATCAAGATAAATTTTTCCTATTTGAATTTTCAGCAAAATGGGATGTTGTTCCTACTATGCTGTGTCAAAACCACACAATGGAGATTGACGGTTTCATGGGGCAAACAACCGACTTTAGAACTGAATTCATTAAGCCGGACGTTCTAATTCTTGGGCAAAACAAAGCAATGGGTACTGCACGATATATTCATGGAGAATTTGGTGAAGGAACTTGGACATTCTACGGTGGACATGACCCTGAAGACTACAAACATTATGTTGGAGACCCTCCTACTGATTTAAATTTACATCCAAACTCACCCGGATACAGACTCATTTTGAATAACATTCTTTTTCCTGCAGCGAAAAAGAAAAAAAGGAAAACCTAAACCCACTGTGGACATTGAGTACATGCATGAAAAAACTAAGCTTAATAGCGATAATATTCGCACTTAACATATTATCACCTGCAGCCGTTTCAGCACAGAATGTGAAATGGAATACCTTCAGGGGAAATACTCAACATAAAAAAGGTGACTTTGATAAGGCACTCTTTTATTATAAAAAGGCGCTCCAAAAAAAGGCAGGTTACTACAAGGCTAATAAAGGAGTTGGACGTATCTATCTTTATAATCTTCAACTTTTTGACTCAGCATCCGTGTACCTATCAAAAGTCATGGTATCTGAAAAAAGTGATTCTAACTACTACGATATTTACGATTGGGCAAATTGCTTGAGACTAAACGAGAATCCTTCAGAAGCAATCAAATATTATTCACTTTTTCATGAAGGATATATTCTGCAAAAGAACATTGATGATCCTATTCTAAAAGAATTGGTGGCTGAAAACGCATCTTTTTGCCGCAATGCTGCTTTAAACATGAACAAACCATACGGTGACATCACTGTCAACAACATGGACTTTATGATTAACTCAAGAGAGAGTGAATATACTCCTGTTATTATGGACAAGGATAGCTCTATAATGTTCAATGCGAGGTACAAAGATTTAAAAAATGAAAGGCAGTTTTCGGATTATCAATATATGGAAAATGTCTACTATTTTGACTTATCAGAATCGGAAGCATCTACATTTGATGAAAGTCTTGGACAAGGCAATCATCATGCGGTTGTAGGGAGAAATTTCGGCTCTGACACAATGGTTTTATTCTTTCAAAATAAGCTTTGGATTGGATCAATATTTGAAAAAAGGTTGAATCAAAAAAAGCCTTTACCTCAAATTTTATCTGCCTTTTATTTTCAACCCCACGGCGTTTTCAGCAAAGATCACAAACGTTTTATATTCTCTGCTATGAAGACAGCGAAAGACAATCTAGACCTTTATCAATCAACTAAAAATGAAAATGGAGAATGGTCTATCCCTGAAAAGATTAAAGGCAATGTAAATACCAACAAAAAAGAAGACAGTCCTTATTTAGCAGAAGGCGATAGCACCTTATACTTCTCCTCTAAAGGACATAATTCTACAGGTGGATATGACATTTTTAAGAGTACACTTATTGATGGAGAATGGACAAACATTGAAGCTTTACCCTACCCTATAAATTCACCTGGAGATGATATCTACTATACACTGAGCCATGATGAAACTTATGGATACCTCTCTTCAAATAGGTTAGGTGGTTTTGGAATGATGGACATTTATAACGTGAGATTGATTACTGTACCAACTTTTGATTGCCCTAATTTTGAAAATCTCGATTTAACAGCTGAATCGAGCTCTGCAGATAGTGTTGACTTCATTGGATTCAATTTAGAAAAGGATTATTTTATTGGTGATACTGCTCTTTTAGATGCAGGGATATCTCATGTTAGGAACTCAACATTTTCACATCATTTCTGGATGTTGAATGATTCTATCTTAACGATTGACAATCCCATCTACTCATTACCCCTAACTGAGGCTGGACGGTACATTATTGGCCTCCAAATTTTCGGAGATGAAAACGAAAAGACCAGGTCTTGGTGCCATTATGACACACTAAATGTCAGATTTAAAGATGAAATTACTTTAATAGACACTAATGAATTGGCAGGCAATGACAAGCCAAATGTCAATGGGGAAAATATAAGAAATGATTCTCTAAGTGATAGTATGGATAATGGTAATCCAACAAAAGATTTAGACAACATCAATCCTATTTATTTTGGTTTTGACAAATCGAATATAAGTGATGAGGCCGCTAAAGAACTAGACCTCCTAGTTCTCTATCTCAAAAGATTTACTAACGAAAAAATCATGATTGCTGGGCATACAGATGCTATGGGATCAACCGAGTATAATAAAATCTTAGCCCAAAGAAGAATTGAAGCTGCAGTTCGATATATAATCAAACGAGGAATCTCTAAAGATAGGATTCTTGAAACTCTGAACCAGGGTGAATCAGAACCGGCAAAACCGAACACACTTCCAAATGGTGATGACAATTTTAACGGACGAAAACTCAACAGAAGAGTTGAATTCTCAGCTGTTAAATAAAAAAAACAATCCCTTCGCTTCGTGTGAATTTGCAGGGGCAAGCAGTTATCACAACCATATTTCTATCAGAAAAATTTAATTTCAGGCAACTTTATATTTTTTGATTTGTATTTGATTTGAATAACAATTAAAAAAATCGAAAAATGAAAAAATTAATCTATGGCTCGCTAGCTCTCGCCTTACTGGCAATTACAGCATGTAAAAAAGAAGAAGTTGTCCCACCCCCAACTCCTACATCTAACTTAAGTGGATATTTCACTGACAATGAATCTAATGCCATTCAGTCATTCTCTATGGATGCTACCTCTCCTCAATTCATTACGGGAGCAAACGGAGTACAAGTTTATGTTCCTGCAAATTCATTTGTATACAGCAATGGATCACCAGTAACTGGAACCATCTCAGTTGAATTGATTGAAGTATTGGATGTTTCAGCAATGGTTAAAATGAATAAGACTACCGTTTCAAATGGAGAAATGCTTGTTTCAGGTGGTCAGTTGAAAATCTCAGCTAATCAAAATTCAAGCGAAATTTATCTCGCTCCTAATGCTGCCCTT
>JBLFXO010000193.1:0-7019 GCA_047609865.1 Arenicella sp. | reverse complement strand
AAACTGGCATGTTTCTGAGCTTTTCTAAATCAGCCGTGGAAATAATTGCATCAGATGACTTAATTAGCACATCCGTGTCAACTGACCAGGTTTCGTTTCTTTCACCTGTTGCGCGAACATCATTAATGTTTAATAAAGTAGGCTCTTTCATAAAGAAACCTGCTATCATAGCTGCAGTTTGTGGAGATCCACCAAAGTTTTCACGTAAATCAATAATCACCGCTTCTGAATTTGCTGCAAAAAGCATAGAGGCAACAACTAAACTTCCTGCATTTGCTGGGGGGATAAAACGGTTGAACTTGATGTAAGCGATATTACCCTTAAGATGCTCCATTTTTTCAAAGAAGTAATTCTGATTGGCAAAGTGATCATATGATGATGGCATCATCTGAGTTTGTCCTGCCAATGTAATAGCGAAATGTTTGTCATTACTCCAAGTTTGCAGAATTTCAGAAAGGTGAGTAGCTAAGCCCTACTTGTCAGTATAACTATCGATTTTTCCTTCGTTAAGTTCTTTCAACAGTTTTTCTTTAAGCATTACCGCTTTTTCACCAATAATATAATTTGCTTTAATTGAGTCGGCTAAATTTTTGACCATATTATGAACTTCGATTAGTTCGATTGCTTGTGGTTCCGCCGGTTCACTCATTGAAGGACCAATTCTTTTTTGTCCAAAAACTGGATTAATCGATAGTATTAGAGCTATTAGTATAATTGCATTTTTCATGGTTTGATTGGATTTAGTTCAAGAATAACAACATTGTTCTTCTTGAACCCAAAGGTATTGTATGAAAAGGCGAATGGGGGTTAAGGAAAGGTTAAGACGGGGTTAATAAAGGTTAACGTTTTGGTTAATTACTTGTTAGAGAAGTTCTTGCGGTCTTGGATGCAAGTGTGCTCCTTGTTCATTTATTACCTATAAAATTTTCTCCATTAAATTTGATGACCTCTTTTAACATCTTCTCTAACACAACGGCTTCTCTATCTGCTTTTCTGTTTGCTAAATCTCGAGCTTTGACTCTTAAAGCACCTGACAGTCTTTTAGAGAGTGTAATCATTTCAGCTGACTTTCCTTTCTTCTTTTTTAGAGAAAGGAAAAGCTCGTAGGCTTCTTTGAAGTTCTCTTGATGCAAATGTTTGTTGAATTGTTCAGTCAATTGGTTGGACTTAAAATTGCTCTGGACTTTCTTCTTTAGCAGCATGCTTAACAATAGTTGTGATGCGCGTTTTTCTTGCTTCCGCATCCTCTGAAACTTCAACCCATTGTAGCATGGATTGACGAAGAGATTTACTCAAGCTTAAAAAGTATCCTCTTGATGGTGGATTCGCAATGAGTTCTTTTTCTAAATCTTCTGGTACCGTTATCTGCTCTACAGAAGGATGCATATCCCAAAAGCCATTTTGTTTAGCAGTTTCAACTGTTTTTAATCCAGCCTCGGCCATCAAACCTTCTTCTTCGAATTGGGCGACTTTCTTTTTATCAAATTTTGACCAGATGCTTTCTGGTTTTCTTTTACCAAAGTATTGCATGTATTTGATCTTATCAAGAGGCTTTTTCTCGCCATCCATCCAGCCAAAACACAATGCGGAGCTTGCCGCTTCATCCCACTTTAAATTTGGCTTGGGAAAACTTTTCTTATAAATGATTAACCATACACCTTCTTTTTCAAGATGATTGGTTTCAAGCCAAGCACGCCATTCTTTCCTATTCTTTGGGTTGAAATTATTCTCTGGTAGCTCTATCATTTTTTGTTCTTTACAATAAATTATCTATTCAATAAGGGCTTAAGTTTGCTAATCAAAAGCTCTTCTAATTCGTATCTGCCAAAGGTGATAGCCAATGTTTTAATGGTACACTCTGATAAGTATTCAGTAATTTTTTTGTCTTCAGCTTCTGAGAAATATCGTTTCTTCCCATCCTTAGTTTGTAATTTAAAATTAAGAATGTTTTCGCCTATGTTACGTCTCAATGCCGAGAAATAAGTGTCTGTTGAATGCGTCTTATACCTTTCAGGTAGGTCAGCGCTTTCTCCAATGTAAATCAATCCTCTAGCTTTTGCTTCAACCCAATAAATACCGGCTGATGCTGGAACCTTAGCTTTGCTCCATTCATTATTCTTTTTGGCAAGTATTTTCTTTTCTCCAGCTTCTAATATTTCAGTAAAATTTGCTTGAGTGTCGTTCCAAATATTAGCTTCAGCATCTTTGTCATATTCGCTTTCTCCACCTTTTCCAAATTTATTGAGGTCTGCAGGAATATTACTAACACCAAAGGCTTCTAATTCTTTTCTACCAATATGCGTAGTCAAGGTTCTTACTTCAAAATCCTTAATTTTTAATCCTTGAGGATAAGTTTTAAAGTCTTTTTGAATGGCTACATAGTTCTTGTGAAACCTAGAATTCTTCTCTTTAGAATGCTGCTTTATTCTTCCAGTAATCTTATTAGATTCTCCGGTATAATTCCATTGCATGCTCTCATCAGAAATAAGGTAATTACCACTTTCTTTTGAGAATTCATATCCGAAATTCCTTGAAGGATTTGTGAGTAAAATGTTGAGACCTGATGATAGAATTAAATCAGAATTTTTTTGACAATATGTCCAAGTTATTTTCGGCATTTTTGTTTGTTAGTGCTAATGTTTGCGCGAAGATACGGTTTTTTGGATGGTGCAGAGGAAACTGACAAGCTGTTGGTGTACCTTCAGGTCATTTTGTGCCACGGTAAAGATGCGTTCCATTTGATACATGACACCATCCAATTCTAATTTTCATCCAATTCTAGCTCTCTGCAAAAGATAGCTAAACGAGGGGGATTGGAATTCATTAGGCTTCAATTTCTTCGTTTGTCTTGATGTAAAACGTTTTAGTAAATATAATGATTTATCAGAGTAATTCTATTTGTTAATTTTTTGTTAAGGCGGCATGGTTGTTGTTTGAGGTGGGTAGATTCCTTTCCACAAAGGGCGGGATATATTAACCAATTATAAAAATTGATCGCAATGAAAATTTTAAGTCTAATTAGTCTTGGCACTGCGGTGCTATTAATTCAAAGTTGTACCATTATCAGACCTGGAGAAGTAGGAGTTGATGTCAAGATGGGGAAAACAAAAGATAAATTGTTAGAGCCAGGAGCTCACCACTTTGCTCCTAAAGTATTCAGAAGGGTAGTACGTTATGAGACTAGAACTATCAATCATAATAAAGAATTCCATTTTCACTCTAAAGAAGGTATTTACGTAGATGCTGATGTAACGATTTTGTATCATGCACAACAAATCTCCATTATTGAAATTCATAAAAAGTACGGACCTAATTATGAAAGTTTACTTATTGACGATTATATAGAAACCAATTTAAGGAAAATTGGATTGAAATATGAAGCCCAAGAATTGATTCCGGCCCGTTCGGCAATTGAGTTAGAGTTGATGACGTCAATGTCGGCGATCTTAATAGGCAGAGGGATAGTTATGGAGAGTGTCATTTTGAAAGATTTTCACCTTCCAAAAGGAATTGTGGCAACTATTCAGGAACGTTTGAAGGCAGAAGAGATAGCGAAAAGAACTGCTGTTGAAAATAAAACAGCAAGAGAACGATTGGATTTCCAAATTGAGAAGGGGATAAAAGAAAAAGAGTTGGAGATAAGCAAGAGCAGACTAGACTTAGAATTTGCCCTAGAGAAAGCAAATTTAGAAGCTCAAAGAGTTATAGTTACTGCTGAAGCTGAGGCGAAGAGACAAGAGTTAGAGAATTCTACGATCACAGATCAATTGCTGAAATTAAAGGCTATAGAGTTGAGTGCAGAAGCGCTTAAATCAAATACAAAAATCATTATTACAGATGGTAAAACGCCTTTAGTAATGGGCGGAAATGCTATTGGAATACCTAAGTAGGGACTAAATTTTAAGGATATTAAACGGAACTGACTTTAGGGTTGGTTCCGTTTTTTTTATTTCTTTTTCTCAATTAATTCAAACTGTAAATAATACTTCTCCATGTCCTCAAAAATTGCTTTGACTTCTTTTGGTTTTGCATCCGGAAAAATTGCTTTAGCCTGTTTGATACCATCCTTTAACGCTAATTTAGCCGCTTTATCATTACCAGCCGCATGATTTTCAGCCATTACCTTCAGGGTTTGATTCATGATCGCAATGCAATAGAGTAGTTGTTCATGTTGATCGAGCAAAAGTTCAGTATCCGTTTCATCTGTCCATTCTAGATTAACGTCTTCTTCATAACTAACTTTTTTCTGACTGGACATATCGGTATAACTTACCTTCAAATGAATCGGATGAGCCTGAACATCTTCTATTGCCTTCTTAATTTTGAATTTGATGAAGGCTAAATCATTCATTCCTCTTGGTACTTTTGGAATATTAAAAGTGACTTTTCCATTTGATTTATTTGAGACCGGGTATCCCATTAGTTGTGTGAACTCTAGATGATCATCATGAGTAATTTCAACAGTCACATCTTTCGCCAGTATCGAGAATGCTACTTTCACTTCTTTCAAAAACACTTCAGAAAGCACATCAGGTTTATCAGCAAAGCTGAATCTACCTCTACCTTTTTCTGCAATTAACTCTAACAGTGATTGGTTAAAACTGCGACCTAATCCAATGGTAGAAAATTGTAATCCATTGAGATATTGTTCTTCAGTGAAATCTGTTATTGTTTTTGGACTAGTTGAGCCATAACCATCTGTTAAAAGGATAATGATATTTGATTTGTTTTCATCATACCCTATCATTGCCTCTGCAGCACCTATTTGAAGACCTTTAAAAATGTTCGTGCTTCCGGTAGGAGAATATTTTTCTATAATCTCTTCGAAACCTTTCAAATGATCCTTAGTTGAGTGTTGCACTACATTAGCTTCTGAGTCAAATAACACAATGGATACTTCGTCTTCATCCGTCATGACATTTCCTAGGTCCCACAATGCTTTTTTCAATAATTCTGACCGATTCTCGCTATACATTGAACCACTTTGATCTAACACTAATACTACATTCATGGGTAGTCGATTTGAAATACCATATTCTTTAGAACCGGCAATTGTGATTTTAAACAATGCTTCTTGTGAGGTTTTGTTAATTTTGTTAGCTGCGAACATGCGAATCTCTACAGGCTTATCCTTTGGTTTTTCCCATTTTTTGGTCAAAAATTCTTTGAATGATTTTACAAATAACTTGTCAGGAGTAGGAATGAATTTTTCAGGGAATTGCAGTCTCGGGTCAGGGTTGTAAGCAAAAGTTCGATTACCTACAGTCATCTGCTTTGAGTTTGTCAAATTAATGGCATCCACATTTTTCTCAAATTCAAAATCAACCAAATATATCTGCTGCACAGGCAGTAAAGCGTACACCATTCCATTAGCATCAGATTTCAAAGCATAGGTTTTTCCCGTTTTAATATTCTTGATGTAGATGTTCTCGTTCTTACCGCCTTCTGATCCACCTAGCACTTTGATCTTCATCAAAGCTCTGTCCATAGAGGCTGTATATGCGGAGTTGTTTTTCTGAAAGATTGTATCTCCTTTAATTTCTTCATTTACAATTGTTGGGGCGTACTCGAGGTTTATGTTTCTTTCAGCATATTCATCTGCAAAGTCAATGAAGTGGAAGTTTTTGTTCTCGTTGACGTCTATTTCGTACTTGCTCGCATTGGGCACAATGAAAATTGCTTTTCCGCTTTTGTCGGTAACATCTTCAAAAATTGTTTTGCTTTTTATGTTGACTAATCTAACGGTCTGGCCTGCCAAAACCTTTTTTGTAGGATCGGTTAACAATACTTTGGCCATACATTGCAACTCTTCAAATTGCGTCCCATCAGTGGCCGTTTGTTTTATAGTTTGATAGCCAGCATTGGTTCGATTCGGATTTTGTTCTGCTTTGCGATTGAACATTTCAATATCATACAAAAACATTTCTTGCATTTGAGTGATCTGGAAGGGAACAGCAGTTATGATAAGGTCTCTGTCAACTATACCCACCTTCATTTTCCATTCTTTACCATTATTCAGTTCAAGAACAACCAGGCCTTGATCATTTGTTTTTGCTTCAACAGTTGCAGAAGAAGATGTCTCAGTGGCCATAACAGAAAGGTTCTCAATCGGTTTTTGGAGCTTATCAAATACAACTAGGTGGTAAATAATATTTCCTTGGGCCATCAGGTTTGGAGTGAGCAGGCACAATAGTGTTAAGAAGAATAGCTTTTTCATAGGTGTGTTTCTATAAATGAAATGGGCTTCACAAATGAAAGTAACATTTTTTTGCCGAGATACTGAGTTTTTGTGGCGAATCGGGTGAAATGGTTAGTGGGACTTATACTCAGCCGCTTAATCAGCGAGTCTGAAAGAATAATAAACGCAATTGGTTTCTGATTCACTGAATCTTCTTATTTTGTAAGCTCAAATTAAACTTATAAAAAACGCCCATGAATGCATTATTAGTTGAACAAACCCATGTTATATACTCTTTAGCACCAAGTGACTTATGCTCAGCCGCTGTTGTATGCTTTAAAGATTTCTTTATCATAGTTGTAAAAGGTGCATCAAAGCCATTTAGAGTAGATAATGACCCAGTTAAGGGATACAATTTCCCAGACAATGATGTTGCTGCTGGATTAAAAAGTATGATTGATGCTGCTGGTTCTGAAGACGAACTAAAAGCAAGTTTACTTGAATTGATTGCGAATAATGAAACGTGTGTAGTTAATTTTTCTGATTACAAAAAAGCGAAAGTAAGTGGCTTTTTAGGTACGAAATCACTGAAAGTATCCAACAATGCCATGAAGTACATTATGTTTAGTACTCGAAAAGAAGCCGCTAAATCATTAGTTGAATTTTATTCTGATTTGTAAGGTTGAGTGAGAGGGGAGGTGCGGCAGTGGAACTACGGCGCAACCTGAGAATCAAAGTAATCCACTACAATCCTATCTGTAATAACATCAGATTTTGAGAGTGGCTTTGATAGAATAATGTTTTCTAGGCTAGTACATCTGCTCAGGGCTACATAGGTTTG
>JBLFXO010000192.1:0-7140 GCA_047609865.1 Arenicella sp. | reverse complement strand
TCATTCAACTGAGATTTCAAAAATGTGTGAAAAACCCGTTATTGATTTAATGGAAGAGCAAAAGAGAGTTACTGATTTGGGCGGAACTATGCGTTTAGGAGCATATGATTGTGAACTCACTGAAGATTCTCACATCTTTAAAGCTTACCAAGAAAAGAACATTCAAGAAAGACATAGACACCGTTTTGAGTTTAATGGCTCATTTATTGAAGATTTTGAATCAAATGGAATGAAGGCGACAGGAAAAAATCCTGAAACTGGATTAGTAGAGGTTGTTGAAGTTGCAGATCATCCTTGGTTTGTGGGGGCACAATTTCACCCTGAATACAAATCTACAGTTGAACAGCCACATCCGCTATTCATTGCTTTCATTGACGCAGCGATTAAAAATCAGGAAGTTCTTCTCGCAGCTAAACATCTTTCAAAGTAAGATTATCTTCTTTTAACAATAGTTGACTTGTTCACAATGATGAATAAATTAAAATATTCTATTCACACAATCGACTCCTAATTAAATAAGTTCACTAATTTTGCAGCCTGATTCAACATCTGAGCTTTGCAAGGGTGTTACTAGAATACTATAAATGGATAAGAAATCAATAACGGGATTAGTTCTAATTGCAGGGATACTTGTACTCTTCGCAATCTTTAGCCCAAAACCAGAAGCAGTTGAAAACGAAGATGCTTTAACTGAGCAAAATGATTCAACTGATATTAATGATCCAATCGTTAGTCCTGTTGAAGATGTTTTAGCTTCAAACTTGATTCCTAACACTAATCCTGACGGAAGTCAAATCATGGATTCTCTATTAGGGTTGTCTTACCATGACACTATCACTGATTTAGATACTTTCATTGCGGTAACAGATAAAGCAGATGCTGAAATGTCTGCAATTGACACAGACTCTACTGTTGTTGAAGCCCCTGCTGATATTCTTTCTTTTGATGAGGACATTACAACCTTAGAAAATGACTTATTAATAGTTGATTTTAGTAATAAAGGTGGTCGAATTAGATCTGTGTACTTCAAAGAGTACGTGACTTACCAAGACTACCTAGCAGAAAAGTCAGAACCATTACAATTGTTTGATGATAACTCAACTTACGGAATTACCTATGACGACAAGGGAAATGAAATTAATACGAGTGACCTAGAATTTTCAATTTTAGAACAATCTGAAGACGGAATTACATTTGAATCAACTGTTAATGGAAAGAAAGTTGGTTTTAAATACACCTTGAAGTCTGGAGCATATGACATTGATTATGACGTTTACTTTGAAGGATTTGAAGATGATGAAGTTGCTGACGCACACTTTGTAGCTGACTTCAAATTATTAGCAACTGAAAAGCACTTCCCTAACGAGCAAAGAAACTCAGTAACCTTCTTTCAATATGAAGAAGATTCATATGATTACATCTGGATGGAAGATGACTTAGAGTTTGAAGAAAACATTGAGTGGATCTCATTCAAGCAATCATTCTTTACAGCAATCATTTCAAACAAAAACAACTTTAGCCCAAAAAACTCAACCATTAAAATTGAGAATTTCGGAGATGAGAATCAAGTTAAATACACTAAACATTACCAAGCTGATGTAAACTTAGGAGCAACGAAAGCTGCAAATACAGTTGAGTTAAACTGGTTCATGGGTCCTGTTGACTATGACGTATTAGCATCATATGATAATGGAACTGAAGACGTAGTAGAACTAGGTCCTGGATTATTTAGATGGATTAACAAATATGCTATTAGACCTTTATTCTCAGGAATGTTAGGCTTAGGAGCATCTGTTGGATTAGCGATTCTTTTATTGACGATTGTTGTGAAATTGGTGTTATCACCAGTGAATTACAAAATGTACAAATCATCAGCAATGATGAAAGTATTGAAACCAGAGATTGAAAAAATCAACGAGAAATTCCCAAAGAAGGAGGATGCTATGAAGAAACAGCAGGCCACCATGGGCTTATATCGTGAGACGGGCGTTAGTCCGTTAGCTGGATGTATCCCAATGCTAATTCAGATGCCTATTCTGTTTGCAATCTTTAGATTGTTCCCTGCTTCTATTGAGCTAAGACAAAAGTCTTTCTTATGGGCTGAGGATTTATCTTCTTATGATTCACCTATTCAATTAGGATTTGAAATTCCATTTTACGGATCTCACGTTTCTATCTTTACTTTATTGATGGCCATCACAACATTGGTTTACACGCACTACAACAGCAGTAACATGCAACAACCAACTCAAAAAGGAATGCCGAACATGAAATACATCATGTACTTCTTCCCTATTATGATGATCTTCTTCTTTAACTCTTACTCTTCAGGATTGAGTTTCTATTACTTCATCTCTACATTGATGACAATTGGAATCATGTTCGCGATTAAGAAGTTCTTTATTGACGAAGAGAAGTTGTTAGCCAAGCTTGAAGCGAAGAAAGCGGATCCATCTAAGAAAAAAGGTAAATCTAAATTTGCCCAAAGATTAGAGGAAGCGCAGAAAATGCAACAAGAGAAGGCGAAGAACAAAAAGAGATAAAGCTAATTTCTAAAAGGTCTCTCAAAGCCAATTAGAAAACAACGAACGGATGGAAGTACTAAAACCTGTAAAATTTTCTCAAAAATCTGGACGTGATTTCACGTCTACATTGAATAAGAGAGTTCGTGGATATTTCAAAGAGAATAACATCTCTAAATATGCGAATGCCAATATGAAGATTAAAACAATCTTCATGATCTGTCTTTACTTCACTCCTTTGGTTTTCTTAATGACTGGATTTGCTAGTGAAATTTGGATGGTAGGTGTATGCTACTTTTTCATGGCTCTAGGTATGGCAGGAATCGGTTTATCAGTAATGCATGATGCTAATCACGGTGCCTATTCTAAGAAAGACTGGGTGAACAGATGGCTAGGTAAAATCATTGTTCCTATTTCAGGATATGCAGTGAACTGGAAAATTCAACATAACGTTTTACATCATACTTACACTAACGTAGATGGTTATGATGAAGATATTCAACCTCCGGGGTTTTTAAGATTCTCACCTAACGAAAAGCACAAACCAATTCACAATTACCAACATTTATATGCATGGTTCTTTTACGGATTGATGACGATTTCTTGGGCGACTAACAAAGACTTTGAAGCATTATTCAGATACAAAAAATTAGACCTCACAAAAACAGAGAATCCTAATTTTGGCGCATTATTGGCTGAATTAATTTTCAGTAAATTGATTTTCTTCACGATTACTATTGTGATTCCAATTCTTATGATTGATATGGCCTGGTACTGGTGGGTGACTTTCATCTTCTTATGCCACTTCATTGCTGGATTGATTCTATCATTTGTATTTCAACCGGCTCATGTGGTGCCTGAAATTAAATTTATCGTGCCTAACCCTGATCATACGATTGATAACAACTTTGCAATGCATCAAATGGCAACGACTTCAAACTTTGCGCCTAAGAGCACTATTTTATATTGGTTAATTGGTGGATTGAATTATCAAGTAGAGCATCATCTCTTCCCGAATGTCTGCCATGTCCATTACAAAAAGCTTTCTAAAATCGTGAAGGAAACCGCTGAGGAATTTGATGTTCCTTACAATTCTCACCGCACTTTTTTATCGGCTATCAAGTATCACATGAAAATGCTCAAAGCTATTGGTCGTGACGAAATTCAAGGCGACTTTCATATTGGATAAGCAGGTCATCTTACCTCATTCTTATCAGTTTCATTAAAATATAGGTTAGTTTAAGTCGTCTCCTTCTCTGACCCTTCGCAGATTGGGCATGCTTATTAAAAGTATCTTCTTAACTCTAGGGTGAATGAAGGTGGATAAAACAACAAAAAAGCCTTAACTTTGTATTGCAAATTGAATTAACACCATGGAAGCACTTAAACCTATCAAGTTCGACAGAAAAATTGGAGCAGATTTCAATGCTACTTTGAACAAAAGAGTTCGAGCTTATTTCAAAGAGAAAGGCATCTCTAAGCATGCCAACTTCAACATGAAAATCAAAACGGTTTTTATGGTTTCTTTATTCTTTGTTCCTCTCGGATTTTTACTTTCTGGACAAGTTCAGGCCGTATGGTTAGTTGGGTTAATGTATATTGGAATGGGATTAGGTACTGCTGGTATCGGACTTTCAATTATGCATGATGCCAACCACGGCGCTTACTCTAAAAAAGATAGCGTCAATAGATGGGTTGGTAAGATCGTAAACATGGTTGGCGGATACGCTCCAACTTGGAAAATCCAACACAACATTCTGCACCACACTTATACAAATGTTGAAGGATATGATGAAGATATCAATCCCCCTCCGTTCTTAAGATTTTCACCTAATGCAGAGCTTAAGCCTATTCATAAGTACCAACATTTTTACGCTTGGTTCTTCTACGGTTTAATGACTTTCTCTTGGATTACAGCTAAAGATTTTCAGCAGTTATACAGATACAAAGCATTGGATTTGACCAAAACGGAGAACCCAAAATTCGGAAAACTTTTAGGTGAGTTAATCTTCTTCAAAGTATTGTATTACATCTTGGTATTGGTAATTCCGATTCTATTGATTGACATTTCTTGGTATTGGTTTCCTATCTTCTTATTTTCTCTTCACTTCTTGGCTGGATCAATTCTAGCTTATGTGTTCCAACCTGCTCACGTAGTTCCTGAAGTAAAGTATTTCGAAGTAGACAATGACTTATCAATTCCTAATAATTTTGCTATCCACCAAATGCAAACAACTTCAAATTTTGCTCCAAGAAGCCGAATTTTGTACTGGCTAATTGGTGGATTGAATTATCAGGTAGAACACCATTTGTTCCCAAACATTTGTCATGTCCACTATAAAGATCTTTCAGTGATTGTTAGAGAAACAGCAAAGGAATTTGATGTCCCTTACAATACGCATTCAACTTTCTTTTCAGCAATCAAATACCACATGAAAATGCTTAAGGCTGTTGGACGTGGTGAGATTGAAGGAAAGTTTCACATAGGATAAACATCCAACCAGAACATGAAGACCCCAGTAAAATTCGGCTTTTTCTTTGCCTTGATTTTTATCATTATCACAATGATATTCTATCTAGCAGGTATCTCTAAAGAAGCGTTCAATGTGGGGATTATGATCAACATCTTTTTGCTGTTATGTACACTAGCTGTGGGATTATTCATGACGAAAAAAGAAGACGGCTACCAAAAAGGAATCTTCATTCAAGATTTTAAATCTGCCATGCAATCAGGAATTATCTACGCTCTAACTATTGCTGGATTCATGTTCTTGTACCACGCTGAAATTGACCCGAGCATTCGTCAAGAATTGATTAATAAACAGGTAGAGGCGATTCATAACACTGTGCCTGATGCCGAAACGTATGCGACTCTTCAAGATGGCGACCCAACTTGGCAAGACAAGAGTTATGATGATTACATTGAAAACATGGAAGATCAAATCACATCTATGATTTCTCCTACAGCAGTGTTCGTTGCCCACCTAATGGGATTAACATTCTTTGCATTGCTGTTTGGCTTCTTCGTCACGCTGATCATGCGAAAGGTTGTGCTACGAGATCAACTTCAGTGAATCAACTCTTTTGCGAAGGCATCTAAGTCAACACCGTGAAAATTTCCTGAACTCATTAATAGAAGATTAGAATCATTCCATTCTTTTGATCTCAAGTAAGCTGTGATTTCATCTGAATCTGTATATACGGTCACATTCCTTGTTCCAAATGCATCTTTTACTTGCTCTGCTGTAATTAAGTCTAACTTTTTATGCGCTACAACCTCAGGCGAGAAGTATACAATTGCTTCATCAGCATCCTCCATACAATCCTTGTAATGAGGCAAGAACTCTTTCTTTAAGGATGAGAAAGTATGTAGTTCCATACAAGCAATTAACTTTCTATCTGGAAACTGTTGCTTCGTGGCCGATACAGTTGCTTTCAACTTTGAAGGTGAATGGGCGTAATCTTTATAGGCCACTGAACTTTCGTTCTCAGCAATCTTCTCTAATCGTTTGGCAGCTCCAGTGAAAGAGGCTATCGCTTCAAAAAACTGATCATCTCTCACTCCAATTTCAGTCAGCATCATTTTTGCACAAATCAGGTTCTGCAAATTGTGAGCTCCAAAAATCTTCAGTTCTAATTCTTTGTAAGTCATTTGCCCATCCTCATTGAATCCGGCATCTACTATCACATAAGTAATTCCATCTCGTACTTCAAAGTCAGGCGTCCGATACGGCAAAGCTTTAATATCTGGGCGTAGCATGTTCACTACTTCAATGATACTTTCATCTCCTTCATAAAAAATGAGTGAACCATCTTTCTCAAACTTATCTGTGTAGGTTTTAAATTGTCCCACATAGTTTTCAAAAGTTGGAAAGACATTAATGTGATCCCAAGCAATACCGCTAATACATCCAACATGAGGAGCATACCAATGAAACTTCGGTCTTCTATCTATCGGAGAAGAAAGGTATTCGTCTCCTTCAATCACAATGTAAGGTGCATCAGACAATTGAACCATGCAATCAAATCCATCAAGCAAAGCACCAACCAAATAATCAGTTTCAATGTTTAGCTTATCCATGACGTGCAACATCATTGAAGTGATGGTAGTTTTTCCATGACTCCCTCCTATTACTAATCGTTTTTTGTCTTTGGTTTGATTATAGATAAACTCAGGGTATGAATAAATATGAAGCCCTAATTCTTGCGCTCTCAGTAACTCTGGATTATCCTCTCTCGCGTGCATTCCAAGTATTATCGCATCCAAGTCAGAATTAATCATTGAAGGATCCCATCCAATTTTATTTGGCAAAATCCCTTCTTTTTCTAATCTACTCTTAGACGGATCAAAAATCTCATCATCCGACCCACTCACTTCGTATCCTTTTCTACTCAATGCCATTGCTAAGTTGTGCATGGCTGATCCTCCGATTGCGATAAAATGTACTTTCATGCCATAAAGTTGGGGATTATTGGAGGATGTTGGGAGGTTGATGCCTTTGATTTATTCACAGACGGCTGTGGTTTTCGAAACTCGAGACTGGAAACTAGATTCTTTAAATAAATACTTCCCCCTTTGGAGGGGCCAGGGGAGGATTTTCATTTATCATCTCGAAAA
>JBLFXO010000191.1:0-7166 GCA_047609865.1 Arenicella sp. | reverse complement strand
AATACAAAGAAAAGCTTCGTATTCTATTAGTAAAGGGATCACTACAATTATAATAGAAGGAGTTAGTCCAAACATTGATCCTAATTCCTTACAGGTAAACGCAACTGGCAGTATTGTCATTCTTGATTCTAAATATGACGTCTTCTATCCTAAACCGGCTCCTGTTGTAAATCCAACCAATGGAATACCTGTTAAGATTTTAAAAGAGATCAGATTCCTTGAAGATTCAATTTTCGATATTGGCTATAGCATCTCAGAATTACAATATCAAATTGACGTAAGAAATAGTGAAAAGAGAATAATTGAAAACAACGGAACAATAAAAGGTCAAGGAAAAGTCAACGACTCAATCCCACTACTTGCGGATGCCATTGCATTCTATCATAAGATGATGCTGGAAATCAATAAAGATCTTTTAAAACTGAATAGAAGTAAGACAGTTTTGATGAGAGATCAAAACGGAATGAACAGACGTCTTACAGCTCTTCAGAACTATAATTCAAATAACAATTATGTTCAAACCCCACAATTACCACCCGTTCATCAAGTAAAAATAACAGTCTCATCAAAAGAGGCAGCTACTGGAAGGGTCAAGCTTTCCTACCTTGTAAGTCAAGCAGGTTGGACACCTTCTTACGATTTAAGAAGTTCTGCAGCAGATAGTAAAATTGACTTGACATATAAAGCTCAAGTATATCAAAACACGGGAATCGATTGGAAAGGCGTAAAACTAAATCTCTCAACAAATAATCCATACACGAACAAAACGAAACCAACTTTAAACCCTTGGTATCTTGATTACTACGCTTACAGAAATGATCAACACAACTCCAATAACAACGGGTCTAATTCTATCAGTGCAACTCCAGGAGGGACTTACAGTCTCAAAAAAACAGCAGATAAATTAGAAGAAAAGGAAATGGCAGAAGATGACTTTGACGCCAAATCAGCTCAAAATTTCACTAAGATGATCGAGCATTTAATTTCTGCTGAATATGCAATTGATCTTCCGTACAACATTAAGTCTGACAATAAACCAAATATGGTACTAGTCAATACGAAATCATTGAAAACAGAATATATGTACTACGCAATCCCCAAATTAGATCTATCAGTATATATGGTAGCACGAATTACAGAGCTGGGGGATTTAAACTTAGTTCCAGGCAAAGCCAACTTGTTTCATGATGGAGCTTATCTGGGGAATACATTTATCAATCCAAGTACAATGCAAGACACACTTGATTTGAGTTTAGGTAAAGACCCTAACCTAATTGTCAAGCGAACCATGATCAAAAATGACACAAAAGAAAAGGTCGTTGGAGATAAAATAGTTAAGACAGTTTCTTACAAGATTCAAATTAAAAACCACAAATCAAGATCAATCAAACTAGTAGTTCAGGATCAAGTGCCTGTGTCTAGAAACAAAGAGATTGAAGTAATTCTTGACAACATTAGCAAAGGAGGGCTTGATGAAATCACTGGAATTGTGGAATGGAAATCTAGAATGAAGGCATCCGCCACAAAAGAAATAGATATAAAATATACTGTGAAATACGATAAAACTCAAAACGTTAACCTTGCTTCCCATTAAGAAGCCTAAAACAAAAGAAGAGGTGGTTATTCGGTCGCCTCTTTTTTGTTTACCCTTTCCATGAAGTTATGTCCGGGAGATTGTTCAATTGCTTCCATTACCTGCGAAAGAATTTCTTCAGCAGTTTTAGAATAATCAATATCCAATGGGTCTTTAATCGTCATTTTCAAGGTAGATCTTCTCTTTTTAGTCTTCAAACCTTTCTTATCGAAGCTTCTTCGAAAGCCATCAATCACAATGGGAACTACAATAGGTTCATGATTCTTTATCATGATAGAAGTCCCTATTCTCCCTTGCGCATAAGGCGAAGTTGTTCCTTGAGGAAAAGTAATTACCCAGCCATCTTGAATAGCCATATCAATGTTCTTAGCGTCCGTCTTAGAAACTTTCCTTCTTACGTTCTCACCATTCGCTCTCCAACTTCTCTGCACGGTTACAGCTCCAGAAAGCGCCATTAACTTTGGAAGCAAACCACTTTTCATAGTTTCCTCTGCCGCAATGTAATAGATGTTATGTTTCTTTGGATTGAAGGGGCCCCAGGAGGATAATTTATTCAATCTATTATTAAAAGCCGAATGAATCACAATTAAGAAAAAAGAAACATCTGCAAAATAGGTTTGATGATTAGATACGAAAAGAACATTTTCACCTCTTAGCTTCAAAAGCTTCTCTGCTCCTTTTATTTCATGCTTGAACATGAACCTAAATCGCACGTAGGTTACCCAACCTATGGTTCTAATAATCAATCTTTTCACAAAGATCAATTGTCCGAATATGTTCCGTTTGAATAATGGCAAGCTTCTAATTTGATTGCGAAGATAAAAAATCGATTTGCATTGAACGAACAAATTGCATTGAGAAAGGTCAAGAATAAAAGAAAAGACGCAAGAATGATATGAATGATACGTCTATTTTAACTAACTTTAAAGAAATAACACCTCAATACCATGAAAAAAATACTTACGCTTACTGCCCTCATTGGAATTGTCGCAATCTCTTCTGCGCAAGAAAACCAAGAAATTCAGAAGGAAGTAAAGTACGAACAATGTACCTTCTTTATGAAAACTGCTCCTTTGGGAGACTTGATGAAAACCTTAACTCCGGTTGATGAAAATACTGGATATGAAGACTGGGTTCCCCATGATAGACAAATAAAGGCTGATTGGTCTCAGATTTCAGATCATGGTATTCCTGAAACAAATAACATTGACCCAGCAAGACAACAGGTATACGGAAGACACTCAGGAGAAGGAATGATGAAGCAGAACTGGATAGGACAAGCGGGAGCTTTTCCTCCAGATCCAACAGGTGCCGCGGGACCAGAACATTACGTTCAAGCTGTAAATTCAACTTATAGAGTTTATGACAAAGAAGGAACTGCCATTACTCCTCAATACGCTCTTCATACACTTTGGCCTGGATCTACTAGTGATGGTGACCCGATTGTAATGTATGATAGATATGCTGATAAATGGTTCATTTCTCAGTTTCAAACTGGTTCAAATGAAATTTTAATGGCCGTATCTGAAACTTCAGACCCCCTAGGAGCTTATTTCCTTTATGAATTCTCATTTAACTCATTTCCAGATTATCCAAAATTTGCGGTTTGGTCAAATGCTTATTTCATGACTGCGAATATGGGTTCTAATGATTGTGTTGCTTTTGAAAGAAATAAAATGATTGCAGGTGACGCAACGGCCTCAATGATTACAATGTCATTCCCTTCATTCTATCAGTTCTTTAACTCAGTTGCTCCAGCTTATGCTGAAGGATTATGGGCGCCAGAAGACAATGAGCCAGGATGGGCATTTGCAGTACAAGATGATTCTTGGCCTGGGATTTCTGATGATCACATTAAAGTAATGAAGATTGAATTAGATTGGGATACTCCAAACAATTCATCTGTAGTGGTTCACCAAGAGCTAAACACAACGGCATTTAACAGTGTGTTTACTAATAGCTGGGATGATTTAACTCAACAAGGAAGTGGTCAAAAATTGGATGCTGTAACCGGTATCTTCATGTATAGAGCTCAATATAGAAGGTTTCCTGGTTACAACTCAATGATCTTAGTGACAACTGTTGATGCCAATGGAGCAAACAGAGCTGCTGTCAGATGGTATGAGCTTAGAGAAGATTTAGCATCTAACCCAGGTGAATGGTATATCTACCAGGAATCTACGTTTGATCCAAATGATGGAAACAGTCGTTGGATGGGTAATGCAGCAATGGACATTAATGGAAATATGGGAATGGCTTATTCTTTTGTTGGACCAAATGATTATGCTGGACTTAGGTACACAGGAAGATTTACTTCTGATCCATTAAATGAAATGTCAGTTCAAGAGCAAATCGCTGTTGAAGGAACTGGAGCTCAAACTGGAGGAAACAGGTTTGGAGATTACTCTCAAATGACTGTCGATCCTGTTGATGATGCAACATTCTGGTTTACTGGTGAGTACTTAGGGGCTTCTGGATCGAGAAGAACTAGAATATTCTCTTTCGCTATGTGGGAGTTATTAGGAGAAGAAGAAAGACCTCTTTCTAACCCTTACTTCAATGCTTATCAACCAAATACTTCTCAGATGAAAGTGATTTGGAAAGATTTAAGAGATGATTTAATTGATATTACTGTTCTTGATATCAACGGAAAATTAATTTCTCAAGAAAACGGAATTGATGCTTCTTTAGAAACAGTTACGTTTGATATTCCTCAAACGGCAACCGGAACTTACATAGTTCAGATTCTTGGAGAGAATACTCAATTGTCTGAAAAAGTTTATTTGAGTAAGTAAATCAAAATAAAATTATAAAAGCCTTCTTTGAAGTTTCAAAGAAGGCTTTTTTTATGCCATGTCAAAAATCCTAACAGACACATTTGGTAGGGAACACAACTACTTGCGTATTTCTCTTTTGGAGAGGTGTAACTTGCGTTGCCATTATTGCATGCCTGCCGAAGGGATCCCGCTTAGGGATAAAGAAGAGTTCATGTCTCAAGAAGAATTGTTTGAGATTGTTCAAACGTTTGTAGATCATGGAGTCAATAAAATCAGACTCACAGGAGGTGAACCTTTAATTAAGAAGAATTTCTCTGAAATTTTAGCATTTCTTTCAAGCCTAAATGTCGATTTGAACATTACGACAAATGGTATTTTACTCGATCAATATTGGGAACAGCTCAAGTTAGCTGGGATCAGAAGTTTGAACATAAGCCTTGACTCACTGGTTGAGGAAAAATTTAATCAGATATCAAGACGTTCTTACTTTGAAAGAATATACAAGAACATTTTCACAGCAATCGAGAAAGGATTTGAAGTTAAATTAAACGTTGTCTTGATCAAAGGAGAGAACGATAACGAAATAGTGGACTTCGTGGAACTAACAAAGGAATTTCCGATTAGTGTAAGATTTATTGAGTTCATGCCATTTGATGGTAATAATTGGGATAGATCTAGAACAGTTTCAGAAAAAGAAGCTTTGGATATTCTAACAACTCAATTTGAGGGTAAAATAACTGAGCTAGCGAAGCATAAGAACAGCACATCAAATAACTTTCAAGTGAATGGATATCAAGGAAGCTTTGGAATCATATCCACCATCACTAATCCATTCTGTGACGGATGCAATAGACTGAGACTCACAGCTGATGGCAAAATAAAAAATTGCTTATTCAGTAATTCAGAAACAGATCTCCTTTCAGCTCTCCGAAATGGGAAGGAAATTACTTCTTTGATTCAGAAATCAGTATTCAGTAAAAAGGACAAACTTGGAGGCTTATCGAATTTCGAAGGTGATGAACTAGCCAAAAACCGTAGTATGACAACGATTGGTGGATAATTCAAATCAACTCCTCCTCTACTCCCATTGAATCTCTTCTTACTTTCTGATTGACAATAAATGATTACTTTAAGGTAATGAATGAGTTTGAGATATGCATTTTGGCTGGTGGAAAAAGTAGCCGTATGGGAGAAGACAAAGGTTTAATGTCTCTTTTTGGAAAGCCAATGATCTCTTATGTGATAACTGAGCTTTCTAAACTCGGGCTACCCATGACAATTAGTTCAAACAACCCCGCCTATAAAAGATTCGATTTGCCTGTTGTCAATGATACTCTTAAAGATATTGGACCATTGGGAGGAATTCATTCTGCTTTGAGTAGAACAAAATCTAAGAAGGTTATAATCGTTAGTTGTGATGTTCCCTACGTCACAGCTGAATTAATTTCAGACATGATGAAGGATTCAGAAGGTTTTGAGGTTGTACTACCTTCATTTGATGGGCAGATTCATCCTCTCATAGGAATCTATGATTCCACGATTCTTCCTCACATTCAAAAGCAAGCTGAATTAGGAAACCTTAAAATAACTTTAGCCATTGAAAGTCTCAAGCTGAAATTAAAAGACGCAAATGATTACGAAAAAATTAATTTCAAAAATCTCAATTCGAAAAGTGATATTCATGCATAAGCTTGTTCCAACTATTCCATAACAAAGACAAACTGTGAATACTAGCGAAGAAGAACTATATAAACACGTCAATTACTTTACCGGTTTTAACCCTCACAGGCATTTTGGGAACTTAACTGCTCTAAATGAGTGTGCGGGGTACATCCATTCTTTCTTTAGCTCAACAGGCTTGACAATCCAAACGCAAAATTGGGATGCCAGGGGCAATGAATATAAAAACATAATAGCCTCACTTTATCCTGATAAACTAAAGAGGCTAATTGTAGGTGCTCACTATGATGTCTATGCTGACAATCCAGGAGCTGATGACAATGCCAGCGGAATGGCTGGTTTACTTGAAAGTGCCAAATTAATAGCAGCGGCTCAACCTGATTTAGATTATGGAATTGACTTTGTTGCCTATTGTCTTGAAGAACCCCCTTTTTTCGGAACACCCGAGATGGGAAGTTACATTCACGCAAGTTCTATAAGTGAAAATAAGGAAAACATCATTGGCATGATTTGCTATGATATGATTGGATACTTCAGTGAAGAAACTAATACCCAAAATTTCCCAAATGCAGAAATGGCTGCACTCTTCCCGAGCAAAGGGAATTTCATCTTGGTGGTAGGAACAGATGCTCATTCTGATTTCTCTACTCATTTTCAAAATGAAATGAATAGCGTTAATCGGATGGATGTACAACTCATCAATTTCCATGACAGCTCAAGTCTTGCAGGTCTTTCTGACCACCGAAACTACTGGCATTATGGAATGAAGGCACTGATGATCAACAACTCAGCCTTTCTGCGGAACCCTAATTATCATGAAAAGACAGATACAATTGACACTTTAGACTTCAATAAAATGAAACTCGTTGTGGAAGCTGCAACTACTGCAATGACAACCTTTTAGAATTATTATTAAAAAAAATATTTTTTTCTTTTGTCATTGTAAAAAAGTGAATTATATTTGCACCCGCATTGAAACAATGCAAAGTGGGGGCTTTTAGCTCAGTTGGTTCAGAGCATCCCGACACAGTCGGGAGGGTATGACTAACACAAGAAGACAACTTGCCAAAAATTACAGTGGGGGCTTTTAGCTCAGTTGGTTCAGAGCATCCCGA
>JBLFXO010000190.1:0-7249 GCA_047609865.1 Arenicella sp. | reverse complement strand
ATGATTGGCCCTTTAATGCTTACATCTCATGCGTATCGGTTGATCCCTTTGATGAAAACAATATAGTTGTGACTTTCGCAAGTTACGAAGTGCCATCAATTTGGCATACCACAGATGGTGGAGTTACCTGGGTAGATATTTCAGGAAACTTAGAAGAGAACCCTGATGGCTCAGGAAGTGGACCAGCAACACATTGGGCTGAATATTATGTTGACGGAACTATTTTCATAGGGTCATCAACTGGTTTATACACTTCAAACTTCCCTGATGGCGCCAATACAGTTTGGACATTAGAAACGGGAGTTGGAAACGTAAATGTAGATCATATGGATTTCAGAACACATGATGGATATTTCGTTATTGGAACACATGGTCAGGGAGTTTATTCAACTCACCTGCAGCCAGGGTTCACTTCAACTGAAGTTCAAAAGCTTAATGAAATTAAAGTGTATCCAACAATTACAGATGATGTTGTGAATGTTGTGACTCCTGAAGGTGCACATACGTTAGAGCTCTATAATTTACAAGGGCAAAGAGTGGTAAATACGACAATCTCAAAGGCTCAAAATGCTATCAATGTGAGTGGGTTGAGAGCTGGAACTTACATAGTTGTGGCTAAATCTGATACAGAAGTTTGGACGCAGAAAGTGGTTCGGCGCTAAGGCGAAGTTATTAGTGATGGGTGATTGGTGATTGGTTATTGGTTATTGGTTATTAGTTATTAGTGATGGGTTATGGATTATTGGTGATTGGTTATTGGTTATTGGTTATTGGTTATTAGTGATTAGTGATTGGTGATTGGTGATTGGTGATTGGTGATTGGTGATTATTTAAAGTTCGATAATTCAGGAGAGAATTTTAGCTCATGTTTGTTTATAATTGTCAGAGTCACCGTGCATTCAGATATCCTCTTTTTACCTTTTAGGTCAATGAAAGTAACGCTCCTTTCGTAATATCTTCTAGTAATAAAACCACCTAACTGAAGCTTACCTAAAGAAAATTTAATTTTGGATTTGTGAGGAACATTTTTTGATGTTACGAACTCCAAATCGTGTTTTTTTAATTCAATTTCGATAATATCTTGAAAAGTAGGGCCATAACTTTTTTGAGCTTTCTTATAAAAAAGAAAGAAGAAAATTAGAGTGAAAATGATCACTCCTGAAATATCAACAATCGTCATTACATCCATATGTTACAAATACTTACTCCCCTCTCTAATTGAAAGATTAGAGAGAACATCTTTGTGCTTTTCAATGAAATCTTTGACGGGCTCGGGGTGCTTCTTAGAGTATTCTCGAAGCAACCATCCAATTGCTTTATTGATGAAGAATTCAGCTGAACCCACTAATCTTAGGATAGTCTCAAACATATAATCAATATCAGCATCCTCTTTTTGCTTAAGATGTAATAAAAGAGAAGAGCGTTTTAACCAGATGTTATCCGAAGCAATGCATTTATCAACCCATCCATTTCGCTCCTCAGGAAACTTTGCAAAGTAGATCTTAAGAATTTTTGCTGCGAGAAAATCTATGGTATCCCACCATGAATTTCGGACAATTAGTGACTCAATAAAATCCAAATCCCCTTTTTCTAAGGTCTTTTCAGCTACTTTAAAGAATAGCTCTTGGGCGATATAATGGAATTCTCGCTGGGGCTGCTGCCATAACAACTCTATTAATAAATAAAGATCCTCTTTTGGTTCCTTAGGCAATTCCTTAAGAAAAGGCTTTGAAAGTTCTCTTCTAATTGGAGACACCAATCCATAATAATCAAATTGCCCACGCATGTAGTCAGACATTTGCTTACGTTTATCTTCATTGCTACTTCCTTGAAACGAAGATTGAATCTCTGCAAGTACTGTTCTCATTCTTAAAAGTCAATGTAATTGAGCTCAATTTCAATACTTTTTTTGTTGGCCAATTTCACCGTGATTGATTTTTTTAATGCTTGAAGTTCTGCCTCAGATAGTGGATTCATGTAGACGTCTGCCGCTTTATCATCTTCACTGTATTCAAAGTGTTTGAAGTTAGACATGCTGGCTAAATACTTATTTAATTCAGCCTCTACCATCACAGGTTCTACCTCAGCAATATATTTATCAAACTCTTCAATCGTATGTAAATCTTGAATGCCTTCTCTATCGTTTAGTTTGCGTTTCAGGTTCTTTGCCTGAAGGAGTAAATCCAATAAGTCATGAAAGAATTTAGAACCTAAACTCAAGAAAATTCCTGCAAGCAAACATCCAAAAATATCATAGATTCCATCCCAAACAAACTTGTAATCTGGACCTAAATCTGCCCAGCCTAGTTTAAATGAGGCATCATGAATTTGAAAGATTGAGGCTCTGGCAGCAAGAGCAATCAAAACCCCAACTACGATAGCAATAATTTGAACTTCTCTCATTTTCACCTCAGCTGGGTCAACAGTATCTTCTTTTGATCCCATCTTAAAAATCATGCAGATACTTTTGAACCAACTGCTAGGCCTGACTTTTACTAAATTGGTGATTCGCTCCGTAATTAAACTTAAGATGAGCAAAACAAATACTATCTGAATAATTGCATCCATAATTAAAGCTCTTTAAACGTGATATAATTAAGTGATAAACTGTTTTTATATGAAGGCCAATCAATATCCTTAATCATTGACAATTCTCTTTTTCTTGTGTCAAAATATTCAGGATTAATGCCATGAATAGCATCTTCATCTGGCGGATTTGGAATTCCAACTAACAAAGGATCTAAAGCTTCAGAGTCAGCTAAATGAAAAATCAATTCCATAGATAAATTTTTGGTCTTGGTTCTGTCTAAATAGATGCGCTCTGTTAAATCAAAATCTCTTCGTTTTGCTTTGGTGGCAGTTCTCTCATGAGCTTCTGCGGTTAACCGTTGTCTTTCTCCAGTTTCAAATTGTTTCAATGAATGATCAATTACTTTAATTCCAATTCTCTCTCCTTTGTCTTTAAATAATTGTTCATCACATGCTCCATAAATAAACTCACAGAGCACATCCGGAAGTTTGACATTCAGTTCAAAAGCAAAGCTCATTCGTTTAATAAGGTTTCCGTAAGATGTTTGTGGAAACTTCCTCCACATCCCTACTTTCATACCTCTTCTGGCCGCACCACTCAGCATTTTATCATCAAAGTCTGGCAGCTTATCAATGTCTTTGAATTTTCTGAACCAAGACATTGGCGTTCTAATTGGAATGTTCTTTTGAGCCGCAATATTAGCGTAGGCCTCAAACATCCCTTTATTGAAGTAAACGATATTATGATGGTTTGCCAAGTGGTCAATGTTCTCTTCTCCTATGATGTCTGAAAGCTTCGCTATTTGTGCCAATAACTCTTGAGCTACATCCACAGATTTTATCTTTCTGAACGGATAATAACTAAACTCTCTGAAGGTTTTTCCTTCTTCCACCAAAGATGATTTTTGATCTCCATATTCAAATACAGCCTGCCCAGACGTAATGCAAAAATGTAATCCAATTCCGAAATTAAATCCTTCAGCTTTGAGTTCTTTTTGCAACTCCACCAACTTTGATATTCGTTCATCATAAGAAGGATGTGTGACAATTGCTGACACAGTGGTCAGACTTCTGGCTCTTAAGGCTTTTATAATTCCATTATCAATGAGATTACAAACGCCATAGTCGTCAGCAGTTTTGATTACTTGATTTTTCATAGATTGAGGGTTCAGGTCAACGTTTACAAGATAGTAAATAAAATATTGGCTAGATATTTACGAATTCATTCCTAAACCTTGCAGATAATAAAATGACAAAAAAGTCGTGTAATATTCGTGTTCACCTGATTAGATTTAGCATCATGAAACTGATTCTCTTTCCCATTTTTTTGTGCCTTTCTAGTGTTTAGTTGTACCTCAAAAACCATATCTCCAATTAGAGGTAAACCAAGATCAGATTACAAAACCGAAACAAAACTTAACGATCCATCTTTAGAAAAAGATGCTGTTTTTGAAGGCTTTGAAAATGCCAAGTTTAAATTAGATTATTTTCATAATGAAGGGTATTCAACAGGGAATAGATATTGGTATGAAGTGATAATAATAGACAGCATGCTAGTTTTAAATTTTGAGTGCCCTCAAAATGATGACTGGAATCACGTTTATTATCAAAAATTAATCATTCTTGACGAAAAAAAGCTGAAATCAATCAAAAAGGAGGTCAATTTGGCCAATTTACATCAAAAAACAGAAGGATTTCCATATTGGTCAGATTGGTCAGGCAGCGGATACGGAAAAAACAGATTATATATTGAGACAAACGAATTGAGTCTCGCTGGTGGAATGATTTACAATAATATTTTTGGCGACCATGAGGTTACTGAAGTCTCAATATCTGACGACATGAGGGCGTCAACAACCATCAGCGGAGATTACGAATCATTATTTGAAGAACTGGAAAAGCTTTTTGATAGCCTTCCTTTTTTAATGAAGGAGAAGGATAGAGTCTATTAATTTAATAGCTCAATATTCGCTTTCCTCTTATAAAACTTATAGCCCCCTTTTTGATAAAGGAATTCAATGTAGTCTATCTCATCCAACTCAGTGTGTTGAATTTTCGTTACGAAATAAGCATCATACTCAATCTTTTCATAAAGAAGAAATAGCTTCACTTCAGTTTCCAAGGGAGTGTACAACACAGCCTCATTATTGAACTTCTCTTTTCTCATTTTAAGATGAGCATTGGGAGATTCAGGCTGTTGGAAATAAAAGAACTGCGCGTAACTTTTGAACCCTATTGGAGATACATACACCTCTTGACCTTTCAAATCTTCGTAGAATTCAATCATAGGCGCCTGAGAATATCCTTCAATCTTCTTCACTACAAAAATCATTGTAAGGGACATTGTCAATGAGAACAAAACTGCCTTCCACTGAAGTGCTTTGATGATGTCTTCTCGTTTCCAGAATCGAATGAAGAGAACAATAGATGCAACAAAGATGACAGCTATTAAGGGTTCAAGACCAGTATAGGTGACATCAGGATTATCAAATCCAGCGACAGCAAAGGGGTCATTAATGTAAGGCGAAATGCTTGAATTGAACATTCCTACCAAAGGCAAAGCCAAAAATGCAATCGATAAAAATCCAGCCAAAAAGAAATAAATTCCCTTCGTCCACTTCTTTAATTCTGCCCATTTGAGTTCATGAATAGTAACTGCAGCCAAGAAAGAAAGTGGTAAATAAGTCATGGATGAATAATGAACAATCTTAGTAGTTGCAATCGAGAAGATGATCATGACTACCCAAAAGAGAATCGTCCACCATTGTTCTAATTCTGAATCTCTTTTTCGTTTAATTAAAGAGGGTAATGCCAAGGCGGATAAAGGGAATACGCCCATAAACACCACTATGAAATGATAATAAAATGGTTGCTCATGTCCGGCTACTCCTTGAGAAAACAATTCAATTTGATAATTGATAAACTCTACTAAAAACCAGGGTCCGTTATTGATCACTTCTGCTCCAAACCATAAAAAGGAGACTCCAAAAACACTCAAAGCGAAAATGAGAAACTGTTTGAACGTTGGCAGTATTTTGAATTTCTTGATGATAATGAAGACCAAGAATGTCACGAAGACTAATAGAAATCCGACCGGACCTTTTGTCAAAATGGCAAGCCCACAGAATATCCCGGCCAATAATGCTCTCTTGTTTTTAAACTCAACTTGAGTGAGCGCTTTGAATAGATAATAAGTAGATAAAAATATAAAGAGGTTGAAAACCGGATCAATAATGGCAGATCTAAAATAGATTTGAGGCAAGAAGGAAGCTAAGTAAAGTAAGGCCCAAATGGTTCCGAAACGTGCGCTTTTCTCCTTTTTTCCTAAAAAGTAAATCACGATTATCGTGATAATGCCTGCTAAGGCATTAGGAAAGCGAGCTCCAAACTCATTGACACCAAAGAGATGCATGGAGCCAGATTGCAGCCAGAAAAATAATGGAGGTTTTTCCCAAAACGGCGAATAGTTGATCTGAACTTGAAAATAGTCTCCGCTCACCAGCATCTCACGAGCAGATTCAGCAAAGTTTATCTCATCCCAATCAAAAAGGTGTACAAGACCAATTGTTGGAATAAAAGCCAAGGCCGAAACGATTACGAGAAACCGAAAATTCTTTGATTCTTTAAATTCTGAGAGAAGAAGACGCATTTATAATCCCTTAAATATCTTTGCTTTCATCCCCAATTTAGAGAAAAAATATTGCATTGATACTTTCATGACGCCTAATCCGTAGATTGAACTTCTTTTGAAATTGATAGAAGATGCTTCTTCAAAGTATTTAGTTGGACAAGTTATTTCAGCTATTTCATGACCTGAATAGAGAATCTGTGCTAAAAACTGGTTATCAAACACAAAATCTTCTGAATTATCATTGTAATTAATCCCTTCTAAAACTTCTCGAGAGTAAGCTCTGTAACCTGTATGGTATTCAGAAAGTTTCTCCCTCATCCAAAAGTTCTGGAAAAATGTCAGAAAACGATTGGCAATCCATTTATACCTTGGCATTCCACCCTTTAGTGCTCCTTTTCCTAAAATTCTAGAAGCAATCACACAAGGATATACTCCGTTAGCGATTAGTGACACCATGGGTACAATTAGTTGTGGTGTGTATTGATAGTCAGGATGCACCATAATGATGATATCCGCACCAACTTCTAAAGCTTTATTGTAGCAAGACTTTTGATTTCCACCGTATCCTCGATTTTCTTCGTGAACGATAACATGATTGATTCCTAATTTCTTCGCCAACTCAACGGTATCATCTGTACTTCTGTCATCTGTAAGGATTACTTCATCAACAACATCCATGGGAATTTCTCGATAGGTCTTTTCGAGTGTTTTCCCAGCATTGTATGCAGGCATGATGACAGCTACTTTTTTTCCGTTAATCATTAAATTGACTTCAAAATTAGAAGGCAAATATAAACAAGAATTAATTGCTAGGCCTCTTCTTTCTGTATGGTCTGATAATTAAGCGTAAACCATTGTTATATCTAATGTAATTCCAAGTCCAATTTATGAAAACAACAACTCTATTTCTAAAGCCCACTAATAGCATGAGGTGAACGAACATCCAAATTACCCATGCAAACAACCCATAAAACTTAAATTTTCCTGTTTCAACAACTGCCAAATTTCTTCCGATCGTAGCCATGGTGCCCTTATCCTTGTAGATGAATGGCTTCCAGCTCTTCTTTCTCGCCTTTTTATTGAGTTGTT
>JBLFXO010000189.1:0-7269 GCA_047609865.1 Arenicella sp. | reverse complement strand
AAAATGGCTGGCAGCCAGCATTATAGGTGGGTCTCCGTTGATTTTATACATAGTAATGTTGGCAAGCTCAGGAGGGTTTTTGAATTTCCTAACTCAGATGAAAAGTCAAACTTCATTCTATGACACGGCCATTTCGGTTCATATTGATTTATTCTTAGAAAGTTATATTTTCTATCTGACCCTAATTCTTTTAGTGGTTTCGTTTATTTTGAAAATGAGCATTTTAGAAAAAGCTAGAAAGCCATTTTTAATTTCTTTATCCTCTTTGGTATTAGGTTGGACATTATGGATGGGTTTCGAGCTTTCTTATACGGGTATAGTAGAAAACACCCCATTAGGCTTTGATCTCTTTTGGGCCTTTATTTTCTTCACTTTAATTCGAATTATTGTGATTGGTGAATTAAGTTATTCATTCATGGTGGTGAGTGTTATTTTATTGTCATGGTTAAGTAGTATTTCAGTCGGGAGCAATTCTTTTTACTTTTCATACGGAATTCTTTTTCTAGCTCTTGTGATTTATTCAAGTAGCCAACTGGTGGAGCTTGTAAAGGTAAGTTGGCCAAAATGGGTAGGGATTATTTCATTTGGGGTCTATGCTCTCTTCTGTTCATATATGAACTTTCAGGAACAAAAAAACTTCAATTACAGAGATGTTCCACAGGTAGAATTCACTTCAGAAATTTCGACATTTTCAGATTTTGGTACGATTATGACCAATTCAAATACTAATCAGTATTTTGAAGAATTAGATAGCATTATAAATACCTTTGACGACATACACAACCACTTCGTTTCGGTGCCAAATAATGCCATCATATATCCAATTACAGAAAGTAGAAACCCTTTATCGCTTGATTGGTTGCAACCAGCTGAATATTCTGGACAAGAGGATAGACTTAACGCTGAAGTGCTTGAACTTATTCAAAAAGAAAGAACCTACTTTATTGTAGAAAAAATTGATAGTAAGAGATTCAATAGATGTCTATGTACACAAGATCTATCAGCTTATGAATACACTTTTATTATCAAAGAAAAATGTGAATCAATAATGGAAACAACCATGTTTTCGGTTTATAGAAATTTTTGATCTTTTTTTATTTTAGAACTTGAAATTCTAGGGTAAAGGCCTAAAATTAACAAGGAAGGGTGCTTCTATAGGGCGTAATCTTCGTAACTTTGTCTCAAATTCTTTGAAATGAAAAACTTCTTAATACTAACCATTACTCTTTTGACGTCAAACATAGGATTAGCTCAATGGGAATCTTTAGAGAGTTTACCAGTAACTGCGGTCGTAAGACATCATCCAGCGACATTCGCTGTAGGAGGTACTGGATATTTAATGGGTGGAGCTGAGAATAATACTAATGCTTTGAAGGATTTTTATTCATACGATCCTTTGACAAATGGATGGACAGAAAAGGCTGATTTTCCTGGCGCTCCAAGAGGTTTTGGATACGCAGTGGATTCGGACACGAAGGGATATGTTGGTTTTGGAATTGACTATGATGCCGGAACAAGTGCAGAAGAATACTTAGCAGATCTTTGGGAATATGACCCACAAACTGATGCATGGACTGAATTAACACCATGTCCAGGATCAGCGAGAATTCACCCTGCTATGCTTGAAGTTGACGGTAAGATATTTGTAGGATTAGGGGGAAATGAATTCGGAGATTTAGGAGATTGGTGGGAGTATGACATCAATACAGACGCTTGGCTTCAAAAAAGTGATTTCCCTGGAGCTGATAGACATCATCCATATTATTTTGAAATTGAAGGATTAGTTTACGTTGGAATGGGCCACTCCGGTTCTAACATTTTTAAAGATTTCTATGTGTATGACCCAAGTCAAGATACTTGGACTCAGCTAAACAACTTGCCAGACCAAGGAAGAGTTGCTGGAACCCAATTTACCTATAATGGTAAAGGATATATTTTGAGTGGACAAGGAGAGGCTCATCAAAATCTTCCTACTGGAGAATTTTGGGAGTATACTCCCGGCACAGATTCTTGGGTGTCACTTACAGCTCATCCAGGTGGTGGAAGATGGGCCCCAGGTTCATTCGTTATTAGTGGAGGGGTTTATCTGATGTGCGGCGAGGCTAACGCAGGGTTAAAAAGAGACTTAATGCGCTATCAAATTGAAGGATTTTCTGGATTAGAAAATGATAAACAAGTTTTTAGTACTTCTATTTTCCCTAACCCTACAAACGGAGAAATTAGTGTTTCAGGTTTAGCTACAGTTTCTAATCTTACGATTACTGATCTGAACGGAAAGGTAGTTTGGAAAGGAAATGTAGGTCCAAATGAAAGTATCGCTGTGAGGGATCTTGAAAGCGGAGTTTATATCTGTCAAATTAATAGTGGCGAGGCAATGAGACAAGAGAAGTTAATTGTGAACTAATCACCTAAAACCCTCTCATATAATCGCTCCTTAAATTAGCTAGTTCAGGACTCTCAATTGCAAGCTGAATTTGATTTAAAAACATCTCTTTATCTTTTCCCAACACCCCTTTTAACACCAGGTTATTAGAGGCGTGATCTGACCTAAAAATGGTTTCGTTCAATTCTAGAACTTCCATAAAAGCTTGCAGCTCAGTAAATAATTCAAGTTGATTAAGTTCCTCGAAATCACCTAAAAATCTACTTTTATAATGCTCAAGTCCTTTATGAGCTGTTAGCACTAATGTTGAAGCATATTTGGGTTGAGTCTCATTCAATACTTTGGCTGAGTGAATGGCATGATTATGTGACAATGCTGTGCCGCCGACTCCATTAATAATCATCACTGAGCTGCTCATGCCGATAGCTTTAGATTTGTTTAAACCTTCAATTGTCGTTTCGAATGTTTCTCCCTTTTGAATGCTTTCTAACACCTGACTATCGCCAGATTCAATCCCAACATAAAGCAAGCTTAAGCCGGCATCATATAAATCTTTTAACTCTTCATTTGTTTTTCGAGACAAATTCGTTGGAGAGGCATAGGTTGAAATTCGTTGAAGATTAGGAAAAGTTGCATTCAACTTTTCAAGAATCCGCATCAAACGTCTATTAGAGAGTACTAGTGGGTCACCATCTGCCAAAAAGATTCTCTTAATCTGATCGGCGTACGGAACAAATGAGTCTATTTCTTTGAATATATCGGCTTCTTTTCGAGCAGAAAACTCTTTGGAGGTGTACATTTCACAAAACGAACATTTGTTCCAACTACATCCCAAAGTAATTTGAAGAATTAGCGAACGGGCCTCGCTAGGAGGCCTGAATAAAGGCTCATGGTATTGAATGGGGAAGTGCATAATTACTTCATCTAAGGTAATAAAGAAGTTATTAATTTGACCATTTGTAAGTGGAAAAATTGGCACGCTAAAAAACGAAATTTTGAATACCGGAGAATGTTTTAAGAGCTAAATATTAATTACCATTTACTTGAAGTGGCTATTATTCTTATTTTTATCAAAACCCACAAATGAAAAAGCTCGTCCTTTTATTTTTGTTAATAAGCCCCAACATCAACTTTTCTCAAAATGGTCTTGATAGCCTATGGCAAGTTTGGGAGAATCCTGTTGAGAATGATACAAATAGATTAAATGCGATTAAGAACTTTATTGTCGAAGGGTACTTGTTCTCAGACCCAGATAGCGCCTTTTTCTTTGGACAATTGATGTTTGATTTTGCAAAGGAATGTGGTTAAGTGAAGTACAAAACTTCAGCTTTAAACATTCAAGGAATAACTTATTATTTCAAAGGAGACTATGACAATGCTATCATCTATTACACAAAGTCACTCGCTTTATTCACTGAGAT
The DNA here is from genome assembly GCA_047609865.1 of Arenicella sp. GTDB lineage: Bacteria > Bacteroidota > Bacteroidia > Flavobacteriales_D > Crocinitomicaceae > Paracrocinitomix. The sequence goes on along the minus strand of JBLFXO010000189.1, from coordinate 3,465 downwards.
AGGGAATAAGAGGGGGATGGGTGCTGCCATGAATAATATTGGAGTTGTATACCTTGATAAAGGTGATTATGTTAATGCGATTGAGTACTTCATGGGAAGTTTGAAAATTGAAGAAAGCATTGGGAATAAAGAGGGCGTTGCGAATTCGTACAATAATATTGGAGTGATTTATAGGGATCAAGGCGAAGATGATAAAGCCATTGAGTTTTATAAAAAGGCTATTGAGATTCATAATGAAACGGATGACGAGGAGGGTATGGCACATGCCCTAAATAATATGGGTGTTATTTATCTTAATCAAGATAAATTGGAGCTATCACTTGATTTTTTTAAAAGAGCTCTTCCATTAAGTGAACAGATAAATGACTTAAAAGGGGTTGCTCTAATCCTTCATAATATTGGTATAATATATTACGACTTAGAGAATTATGACAGGGCCACAGAGTATTTGCAAAAAAGCCTCGTTTTATATGAAGAGTTAGAAGATAAAAGTGGCGTTGCGTCTACCTATACCCGTTTTGGATTTGTGCACTTGCAGAAAAAAGAATATTCTAAGGCTATTATACAGGCAAAAAGAGGGCTTGAGTTGGCCCTTGATTTAGAGTCAGAGTTAACGATTAGAGATGCGTCAGAAGTCCTTCATCAAAGTTATTATTTAATGAATGAACCCTTGCTGGCGTATGACATGCTTCTGCTATTTATGCAAAACAAGGATAGTTTGAACAGTGAGGAAAATCGTTCTGAGGTAATTCGACATGAATTTAAGTACATGTATGACAAAAAAAAAGAGGAGGATAGTTTAAAGAACATTATTGTTCAAGTAGAGAAGGATGCGATTATTTTGGCAGAACGTACCAAAAAAGAAAATGGAGAAATTCAATCCTATTATTTAGCTGGGGGACTGTTGTTGTCATTAATATTCGGGGTCTTCATTTATAACCGTTTTAAGGTAACAGATCGGCAAAAAATTATCATACAAGAACATAAGTTGGTGTTAGATAATTCATTTAAAGAATTAGAAATTAAGAACACAGAAATCTTAGATTCGATTATCTACGCACAAAGAATCCAATCTGCAATTATGCCAACAGACTCCTTTGTGAAAGAACACTTGAAAGATTCCTTTATTCTTTATAAACCAAAAGATGTCGTTGCCGGAGATTTTTATTGGATTGAACCTAGGAATGGTAAATTAATGTTTGCTGCAGCTGATTGCACTGGTCATGGTGTGCCGGGAGCATTAGTAAGTATCGTTTGTAATAATGCTTTGAATCGTGCTGTTCGTGAATATGGGCTTACTGATCCGGCAGAGATATTAAATAAGGTTAGAGATATAGTTGTTGCTGAATTTGAAAAATCTGATGAGGATGTCAATGACGGAATGGACATTGCACTTTGTTCAATTGATGGAATGAAACTTAAATATGCTGGTGCATTTAATCCTCTTTGGGTCGTTAGAGATGGTGAATTGATTGTAATTAAAGCAGATAAGTTTTCAATTGGGAAATTTGATTTTAAAAGAGACTATACGGGGCACGCAATGGATCTCAAAAAGGGTGATGTTATTTACATTTATTCGGATGGATATGCTGATCAATTTGGAGGCGAACAGGGGAAAAAATTCAAAACAAAAACTCTAATGACGCTTGTTCAAAAAATTGTAGATAAACCAATGGCCGAGCAATTGAGTATTTTAGAACAAGAGTTTAACGACTGGAAAGGGGACCTTGATCAAATAGATGACATATGTATTATCGGGTTGAGGGTATAACAAATCAACCCCTGAAAACGAGCAGAAAACATTTGATTATTGTCTAAAAACTAGTCTCCCAGAAACTTCTTGATTGACCTTTTATCTTTCTTGGTAGGTTTTCCAAACCCTAATTCTTTGTATTCTCTTTGTGCCATTTGATAGGCCTTATACTTTTCAATTTCTTCAGTTGGAGTGATGTCTCTTAAGTAATCCGCCACAAGTTGCGCTCCTACACGCTTTTCGAGTAAGTCAACTACTTCATAGGAGAAGACTGCCGTGTTTTTCTTGATAGAAAATTTATCTCCAACTTTCATTTCTTTTGCTGCTTTCACTTCTTTACCTTGCACCAAGACTTTGCCAGTTTTAACCATGTTAGAAGCTAAACTTCTCGTTTTAAAAAGTCGTACTGCCCACAAGTATTTGTCTATTCTAGCCATAAGTTATCTTCAACCTTCTTTCAATTCCTCCAACTCAATTTTTAATTTGCGAGTTAAACTTTTCACCACAAGATCATAAGAATGGTCTATCAATTCAAAAACTAATTGATCGGTCACGTCCCCTTCAATATAAACTGAATTCCAAAGTTTTTTATTCATATGATATCCCGGCTTGATAGAATGGTACTCTTCCCTTAGGTCAATTGCTTTGTCTGGATCACATTTGAGGTTAATGAACTCAAAGTTATCAATGCTGGTAAAAGAGAACATTTTACCCATCACCTTATAAACTAGGGTGTCAGGACCAAAGGGCGACTCTTCAGAAACACCTTTTTTTAACAAACAAAACCCTCTATAATCTTCAATATTCATCCATTCTAAAGTAATACTATAATTTCAAAATACAGCAATTCTACAATTACATATTTTATTTTCAATCCTTCATTATAGTTTTGAAATAATTATAGCATAAGAGTATTAGATTGATTACAGCATTAACGTTATATTTGCAGCTGATTTAAAAAACAAATAATGAGTTTATTAACTGTAGGAAGCGTTGCATTTGACGCAATTGAAACCCCTTTTGGGAAAACAGACAAAATTATAGGCGGAGCCGGAACATATATCGCGCTTTCATCTTCATATTATACAAACGATCAAAAAATTGTCTCTGTCGTAGGTGATGATTTTCCACAATCTACTTTAGATGATTTAAAAGCTAGAGGAGTAGATGTTGAAGGGATCCAAATAAAACAAGGAGAGAAAACTTTCTTCTGGTCAGGTAAATATCATAACGATATGAACTCAAGAGACACTTTGGTTACCGAATTAAACGTCCTTGAAAACTTTGATCCAATTATTCCAGAATCTTATCAAGGAGTTGAGTTTTTGATGTTAGGGAATCTAGCACCAGCTGTTCAAAGACAAGTTATTGAAAGATTGGCGACTCGTCCTAAGCTCATTGCTATGGATACTATGAATTTCTGGATGGATATCGCAATGGATGACTTATTGGAGACTATTAAATTGGTTGACATCTTAATCATCAATGATGAAGAAGCCAGACAACTGTCTGGAGAATATTCATTGGTAACTGCCGCTAAGAAAATCATGGCAATGGGACCTAAATATTTAATCATCAAAAAAGGTGAGCACGGAGCCTTATTGTTTGATATTGATTCAGTTTTCTTTGCGCCTGCGCTTCCTTTAGAGTCAGTATTTGACCCAACAGGAGCCGGTGATACATTCGCAGGAGGATTCATTGGATATCTTGCC
>JBLFXO010000188.1:0-7286 GCA_047609865.1 Arenicella sp. | reverse complement strand
CTAGATTTGAGTATGCCTAATATTGCGGGTTTTGACTTCTTAGATCAAATTGAAGAAATAGAACTTGATTTAAGCTTGGAATTAGCAGTTTATATTTTGAGCGCTGATGAATCTATCTATGCCCAAGAGAGAATTTTAATTTTTCCTATTGTAAAAGGTTTTATAAACAAACCGTTAAACATAAATAAGGTGCTAGAATTGGGGATCTTGAATGTGACTTAATTTCAATCACTTCTCGTTGAAAAACAGCTAATTTGCTTTTGCTGTAATTGAGGAAGTAGAGAAGGTGCCATTGAAGATTGGGTGAAAAGAATAATTGTTCCAGATTGGGATTAAATCCAAAAAACTAATTAAACTTTTATGCAGAAAGGCATTGATATTGATAGAATTTTTCCGAACAGTGAATTGAGTAATGATATCCTTCAAGAGTTATTACCAAGTTTTATTGAGGACATTAACCTGCTATTTAATTCTTTGGAACAAGGTTATGCTGACTTTAAAACAGAGGTAGTTAAAAAGAACTGTCATGCTATGAAAGGGGTCGCTCTTACTTATGGTGCAACTGAGATAGTTAATGCAATATGCGCTTTGGAAGACTGTGAGGTTGTGGAAGAAAATAATACTGAGCTAAAGAAAAAAATAAGGCGATTAATGGAGTCAATTCAAGAATTAGACATCTTCATTAAATAGATTAGGAGATAAATCCTGTTTAGTCTAAATCAATCTTATATTAATATTGGTTTTATTTTTCAATTGTCTTCAAATAAGGTTCTTTTATACACAGCCACATTTGATTATAGTTTAGATGTTCGATTAGAGAGTTCAGACAGGCTTGCGGTAATCAATACAAACTAAAGTCAGTAGTTCCCGGTCTTTAATATTTCTCCCGCCCTGGTGTTTTAGGTCTGTAATTTACTGTTGATTAATGGTTTATAGTTTTTTTCTTCTGTGTCAATTTGATAATAACCATTTATATCTTCATCTGGTGAATCTGTCACTTTATCCAATGAATCAGTTTATCAGCCGATTAGGGTGAAATTAGATTAGAATTGATAGTATTTGCGTATGTATTTGCTAGCTTTGCAAAATATATGGCACATAAGTCAGGTTTTGTAAATATCATAGGTAGTCCGAATGTTGGGAAATCAACTTTGATGAATCAAATGATGGGAGAGAAATTTTCTATTATTACTTCAAAGGCGCAAACAACTAGACATAGAATTCTAGGTATTGTGAATGATGATGATTACCAAATTGTTTTTTCAGACACTCCAGGAGTTTTAGATCCACATTACAAACTACATCAAAACATGATGAATTTTGTGAATGCGGCTATGAAGGATGGAGATGTAATTTTATTCGTTACTGATATTTACGAATCAAAAATGAATCATGAGGCTACTTTTGAGCGCCTTAAAAAGACTTCAATTCCAGTTATTTTATTGATTAACAAAATTGATCAAGCTGACCAAGCCAGGATGGAAGAGCGAATTGAGTATTGGGCGAAAGAAATGCCGAATGCTGAAATTTTGCCAATCTCAGCTTTAGAAGGATTTAATCTAGAGCCAATCAAGAAAAGAGTTCTTGAGTTGATTCCTGAAAGCCCACCATATTATGGTAAAGAAGAGATCTCAGATCGTCCAATGCGATTTTTTGTGAGTGAAATGATTCGAGAGAAGATCTTCATGCATTATAAAAAAGAGATTCCATATGCTTGCCAAGTTGAGGTAGAGGAGTACATAGAGGACGAAAAAATAATTAGAATTAGAGCTATTATATATGTTGAGCGAAATACTCAGAAAGGTATTGTAATCGGTCATCAAGGAAATAAATTAAAACATGTTGGGATAGATGCCCGTAAAGACATCCAGAAATTTGTTGAGAAACATGTGCACCTCGAACTTTTTGTTAAAGTTGATAAAGACTGGAGAGAGGATAATAAGAAACTAGAACGTCATGGTTACTAGATTCAATTTTTAAAAGAATATAAATGTCAAACATTATTGCCATAGTAGGAAGACCGAATGTTGGGAAATCAACATTGTTCAACCGTTTAACAAGGTCGAGAACGGCGATTGTTGAAGAGATAAGCGGAGTCACTAGAGATAGAATCTATGGACGTTCTGTATGGAACGGTATTGATTTCAGTGTAATCGATACTGGAGGATATGTTCAAGGATCTGAAGATATATTTGAAGGTGAAATCAGAAAGCAAGTTGATATTGCCATTGAAGAGGCAAATGTAATTTTATTCGTAGTGGACGTTACGGTTGGAATCACTGATTTAGATGAGCAAGTTGCAAACATCTTAAGAAAGACTAAGAAACCAATTTATTTGGTTGCAAATAAGGTAGATAACACAGCGAGACAATTTGATTCGGCTGATTTTTATCAATTTGGATTAGGTGAATTGTTCAATGTATCTGCAATTAATGGATCAGGAACTGGTGAACTTTTAGATAAGTTGGTAACTGAATTTGATGTTGATGGTGCACCTGAAGATGATGATCACATTCCTAAAATTGCCGTAGTGGGTAAGCCAAATGTTGGGAAGTCTTCATTCATCAATGCGATTACTGGTGAAGAAAGAAACATTGTAACTCCGATTTCAGGAACTACAAGAGATTCGATTGATACTAGATATCAACTATTCGGATTTGATTTCAAATTAATTGATACCGCGGGTATCCGTAAAAAAGCTAAAGTTGAAGAAGGATTAGAGTATTTTTCTGTTGTTCGTTCAATTAGATCGATTGAAAACGCTGACGTTTGTATTTTCATGATTGATGCCCAGGATGGAATCGAAAAACAAGATTTGAACATCTTTTATGTAATCGAGAAGAATAAAAAGGGAGTTGTCTTATTGGTGAATAAGTGGGATTTAGTTGAGAAAGACACCATGTCTACAAAAGAGATGGAAGACAAAATTAGAGCTCAATTGGCTCCATTTAATGATGTTCCTATCATATTTACGTCTACTCTAACTAAGCAAAGGTTACATAAAGGTTTAGAGAAAGCAATGGAGGTTCATGCTAATAGAATTCAGAAAGTAACTACCTCTAAATTGAATGACTTTATAATGGATGTGATTGTTAAAAAGCCGCCTCCAACAGTGAAAGGGAAGTTTATCAAAATTAAGTATGCAACAATGTTGCCTACTCACTCACCTTCGTTCGCATTCTTCTGTAACCTACCTCAATATATTAGAGAGGACTACAAAAGATATATTGAGAACAGAATTAGAGAAGAATTTAATTTTGAGGGTGTTCCTATTCGTATCTTCTTTAGAAAAAAGTAACTTTAAAAAGTGACGTACGAAGAAGTTCAAAAACAATTTAAAGAAAGAAATTTCAAACCCATCTACTTTTTTCATGGTGAAGAAGGCTACTATATTGATGCATTAGTTGATCTTGCCTTAAAAGGGATTTTAGAGGAGTCTGAAAGAGACTTCAATCAAACGGTACTTTACGCAAAAGATTCTCCTCCAATTAATGTCATTGATTCAGCAACTCGTCTTCCAATGATGAGTGAGCTTAATGTCGTGGTGGTGAGAGAGGCCCAAGAATATAAGAAGGCTTCGCAATGGGAGAAATTTGAAAAGTATTTTGAATCCCCTTCTAACTCTACGGTTTTAATCTTTGCTCATAAATACAAGAAATTTGATAAGCGTTCTCGTATCTATAAATTGCTTCAAAAAAAGGCAGGTCTTTTTGAGTCTACCGGTGTCAAAGATTACCAATTGGCTTCTTGGATTAGCACATATGTAAGAAGTAAAGGGCATGCAATGACTGATAAAGGAATTGCTTTAGTTGCAGAATTTGTAGGGAATGATTTATCTAGGATTGTAAATGAATTAGAGAAATTATTCATTGTTGTTCAAGAAGGGACTCAGATTAATGAGAAGCATATTGAGAAACATATTGGGATCTCAAAAGATTATAATGTCTTTGAATTGAATAACGCCATTCTTGAAAAAGACATTTTAAAAGCAAATAAGATTATTAAGTATTTCGGAGAGAATCCGAAAGCTACTCACATAACTGTTGTTCTCGGAAGTTTATATGGCCTTTATCAAAGGTTATTCAGAACGCATTTTGCCAAAACAACAGATCCAGGTCAATTGGCAAAGATTTTGAAAATCCATCCATATCCAGCAAAGGAGCTGCTTTTAAACAAAAGAAAGCATCCACCCAAAATGGTTTCAAGGAATTTTAGTATTCTGAGAGAGTATGATCTTCTTGCAAAGGGAGTAGGTACGGGCGGAACTCCTGATTCTGAACTCTTAAAAGAGCTGGTTTACAAGCTCATGCATTAGCACTTAAAAAAGCTTGTATAACCGCTTATTGATGATTCACTACATTTAAATAAGCAGTTGGTTAAATCTAACCTTCTTGGTCTTATTTGTCTTATCTTTGGGTCAAATTTTGAACGTATGCTACGTAAATTACTATTTGTATTTCTGATCGCTTTCACCGGAAATGCACTTTTGGCTCAAACAGGAACTGTCAGAGGTTCTATCAAGAGTAATGAAGACGGAAATGGAGTGCCATTTGCTAAAGTCCTTATTCAAGGAGCTAACAAATTCGTGACTACTGATAATGATGGTTTATTTTCTCTTCCTGGGGTGCCAATTGGAACTTATACAATTAGAATCACTGCTTCTCAATATACTGAGTTTAAAAAAGAAATTGTTGTTGAAAAGGATAAGATTACTAGTGTCAATGTTGAAATAACTAAGGGAAAGACATTAGGTCCAATCATCATAGATCACAAAGACAAAGACCGTAAAATTGATCCGGGTACATCAGTTCATAAAATTGACAAAACAGATATTTTGAGAGTTCCAGTTACTGGAGGGGTTGCAGATATCGCAGGGTATTTTCAAACTGTACCAGGTGTTGTATCTACCGGTGATCAAGGTGGACAAGTTTACGTTAGAGGTGGAACACCAATTCAAAATAAGATTTTGTTAGACGGGATGACCATCTATAATCCTTTTCACTCAATCGGATTCTTCTCCGTATTTGAAACTGAATTAATCAAATCTGCAGAGATATATACTGGTGGATTCAACGCTAAGTATGGCGGCAGAATATCTTCAGTAATGGATATCTCATACAGAGATGGTAACACAAAAAGATTTGCAGGAGTTGTAGGAATCTCTCCTTTTACATCAAGCCTTCTTTTAGAAGGTCCATTATCAAAAGCGAACAATGTATCATTTGTTGTTTCAGGAAAAGCCTCTTTATTAGAGCAGACTTCAAAAACTCTTTATCCTTATATCAACCAAGACGAAAATGGCGATTCTCAAGGATTACCATTTAACTTTTGGGATCTTTATGGTAAGGTAACCGTTAAAGGAGATGCCGCGAATAAATTTTCAGTATTCGGATTCTCATTTAATGACCAAGTAAGATATCAAGCAATTTCAGATTTGAATTGGCAAAGTTTTGGTGGTGGAACGAACTTCATCTTTGTTCCTTCTAATTCAGAGTTATTCATGAAAGGTAGATTAAACTTCTCTTCATATGATATTACATTGCAAGAAGATGGAATCGAGCCAAGAACATCTGGTATCTTTGGTGGTGAGTTAGCGTTTGACTTCACCTATTACCTTCCTAACAAAACAAAATTAGATTACGGATTTGGATTCTCTTACTTCTCAACTGAGTTTAAGACATTCAACGAAGTAAACAGACCAATTGAGCAAAACGATAATACGATTGAAGCTGGAGCTTATGTTAGTTATAGATGGGTTGCAAAGAACAAGAAGTTAATTTTAGAACCAAGTTTCAGAGCACAAGCATATTCTTCTGTTGGACAAGTTACTGCTGAGCCAAGGTTGAGTGCTAAGTATAACATCAATGAAGTGTTCAGATTTAAAATGGCTGGTGGTTACTATACACAAAACTTTACTTCTACAACTTCTGATCAAGATGTAGTGAACTTGTTTTACGGATTCATTACTGCGCCAACAAACTTGCCAGCTGAGTTTACTCAACAAAACGGAGAAGAAGATTTTATCGTAAACGGCTTACAAAAAGCATGGCACGGAGTAGGTGGGTTTGAAGTAGATCTTTCAAAAACATTGAAGTTGAATATTGAAGGTTATTACAAGTTCTTCAATCAAATGACAAACGTTAACAGAAACAAGATTTTTGAAGACAATGCTGAAAATTCTCAAGTGGATGATGTGTTCAAGAAAGACTTTATCGTTGAGAGTGGAGTAGCAATGGGTGGTGATATCGTATTAACATACACAACTAAGAAACTATACTTATGGGGTGCCTACTCTCTAGGGAAAGTAACTAGATGGGATGGGTTCACTGAGTACGCTCCTGTATTTGATAGAAGACATAACATTAACTTGATAGCGACTTATACATTTGGTGATAATGATAGCTGGGAATTAACGGGACGTTGGAATTTAGGAACTGGATTACCATTCAAACAAACTACTGGAGTTTTTGAAGAGCCACAAATTAGCAGTATTGATGCAGATTATGCTTCAGGTAATGCTAATGACTTAACGTTCTTGTATGAGGATGTCAACTCTGGTCGTCTTCCAACTTATCATAGACTTGACATAAACGTGAAGAAAGAGATTACGTTTAAAGACAAGAAGAACATGAAGCTTAATATTATTGCAGGTGTTACAAATGCGTACAGTAGAGATAATATCTTTTACGTGAATCGTGTGACTAATGCTAAAGTTTATCAACTTCCTGTGATGCCTTCAATGGCGGTGACATTCAAGTTCTAAATCCTTTTAAATAAGCATTCCTTCTTTTTGGCAAGCTGTTTGATTTATATGTTCTAAAACGTATAGATTATGAATTGTGTAAACATTCATGACTATAGCCTAAAACAATTTATCATGAGTAAAACAGCAATTACATTAATTTGCATTTTGGCCGCTAGTGTGGTCATGGCATCAGAAGGAGATTCTCTTAAGATTGAGAACAATTTAATAGCTGATTTTATGTCTGCAGAGACAGATTTCTTCAAGAAAGATAAAAAGAAGAAAGCAAATTTGAGGGCGGAAAGACCATTAGGAATTAATCTTCATGTCTTTGGTCCTGGAGGATGGGTTTCTGGATCTCTTGATGGATTTATAACTCCGAAAATAGCATTAGAAGGTGGAGTAGGAATCAGAAATGCTGAGGCAGATGTTAGCTATTTTGTTGGAGCGAGATATCACCTCTTAGGAGGGTTGCCAATTCCGCTTACACCATACGTTGGTGTTTATACAGCAGCACATAATGAAGGTCGTAATGTTAAATTCC
>JBLFXO010000187.1:0-7324 GCA_047609865.1 Arenicella sp. | reverse complement strand
CGCAACCCAATTTGTATTTCTCTTCACTGACAAACTTCATTTATATCTCAACGAAATTAAAGAAGTATGACTTAGCTCAAGAGAATCTAACAAAACTCAAAGCACAATCAAACCCAGGAAAGAATATTGATTTAGATATCAAATATTTCTCTAGCACTTATAGTTTGGAGCTATCACTCTTAGCCGAAAAAGGAGATTACAAGTCAGCTTTAGAATTGGTTCCACAAATTGAAGAGGGATACCGTCTTTATGCCGGACACATTAATAGTTTAAGAAAAGCATACATTGATTTTCAAGTTGGCGTGATCTACCTCAGTTTAGGAGAATACAATGAAGCTTTAGGTTGGATGAATAAGATTCTAAATGAAGGTAAAATTGATCAGAAGCAAGACATTTTTTGCTTTGCGCAACTGATTAACCTCATCCTACATTTTGAACTAGATAACAGCAGATTTTTACCTTATGCTATTACGTCAACTAAGCGTTACTTGAAAAACAGAAATCGTATTTATAAGTTTGAAGAAATCTTCTTAAAACTAATCACACAAATATCTAAGACAACTAACATATTTGACATTCAAGAGAAGTTAGAACCCATTGAACAAGAGTTAGCGAAGTTGAAGAAAGACCCGAAAGAACAGATTGTATTTGAATACTTTGACTTTCACAATTGGGTGAAAAGTAAACTCAAGCAAAAGTCATTCGCTGAGTTGAAGCAAGAAGAGTTGAGGGTTGCTTAGGGCGCTTTGCGCCGGTTTTTGGTGCGTTCGTTCCTCACTTTAGGGGCGCTCACTTTGTTCGCTTGTGGTCCTGACGATAAATGTCAGGATGCTGCGCATTATTGGTTCGTTTGCCTGCGGCTCACTTCTGGTTTTTGGTTAATTGCCCTTTCGTAAAGCTGCACAGTAGTTGCACTGCTGAGCCATGTCCGTAGTAAGTAGAGTTAAGTTTTGGCTTAGAGAATGGTGACCTCTATAGATTCTATTTCAATATACATCTCGCCCTTACTCTCTTCATTATCTTCAGGGCAAAGAGCAATTTGGATAAAGTTGGTGTCGTAATTATCGCTTTCAATTTCGTTCCCTAAACCACCAGCTAAAGCTCCTTTCAAATTTGAACTGACCCCTTTATCGTCTACTTTGAAAATCACTGCTGTGTTGGTCGAGTTTTTCTTTTCAATATCCGCATGTAATTCATAAGGTCCCAAGCTAAAATAAAATTGAATATCAACCTTTTTAGGCAAGCGAAGTTCTTTAATTTGCATGCATACTCGAAAGCCCTTGATGTTAGAAAAATCATCATTGAAGTAATGAGTTGCTCTTTGACAATCAGTAAATTCTTGAGCTGTTTTCAACTTTAAGACGCCATCTTCAATTCGGCTATAAAACTCATCTGTTGCTGAATATTCCGAATTTATCTTTTAGTGGTTGAATGTTATCGCCATCAAGCACTTTGTTCCCATCAATTCTGTTGTCCACATTGAACAAGTTTGCAAAATTATAAAAGGTCACACTATCAAATGAGTTAGTTTCGGGGGAATTAAATGGATTGCATTCAACTACCAAATTATAAGAGATATTGCTATTAGGGTCATGCATTTCGTATTTCCCCGCATACATTTCACATGACGCTTCTTCAGGATAATCAGAGGATGTAGGCTTATTACAAGAATGCAACAAGCTTATGATTCCACTAATTAAGAATGACTTTCTCAATAAACTCTTCAGTACCATTTGATATTCTCAATGCATAAAACCCTCTTTCAAACTCAATAACGGATATTTCGCTAAAAGCGATTAGATAAGCTACTCGAATATACTAATTTACCGCCAGCATCACACATCTCCACCAATGAGTTCTCTAGTCGTGTTCCTAAAATAGATGCATGCAATATTTCATTTGTTGGATTAGGATATACCGAGAAAATAACTTGATTATCCTCAAAGCTGTCAGATACCAAATCATATGATTGAAGCAAATCTTGAGTTTCTTCATTTGTCAAACTATCTGAGCTACCTTCTGACCCTTTAAAGGAAGCAAAAGAATTGTGCCCTCGAGATCCAAATTATGTCCTCTCACATCAACAATTGATTGATCAGTATATAATTTACATCCATCAACGTCATAGTGGCAAACTCCTAGAGGTGCCTCATCCCCTATTTCAAAGATGTAATATGTACCTCCAACCCAAGTATCACCAGCGACTCCAATTGTGCCATTCCACCAGAAAGTTTTATAAGGATGCTGTTGAGTTGGTGTTTCCCAATTTGAGCAATTCCTGGATCTGTTTGAAGAATATTGGCTGCTCCTGAACCAAAATCACCTTCAGGAAACAAATTTTGGCCAGTCGCTCCTGGACATAGTTGAGCGGCTACCGATTGCGATAGAAATCCAAAAAATATTAAAACAAGAGATCTCATCACTTCATCAAAACAACATGACCTTGAACCTCAACAGGCAGGCCAGTTTTGAAATCAGTATAGATGACTTTCCAAATGTAGATACCATCTTCAGACATAATGCCTTGATGTGATCCGTCCCAATTGGCGTTCCATTCTTTTGATTTATGGATCAACTCACCCCAACGGTTGAATATTTGAATTTCATAAACCTGATCTTCATAAAGTACTGGCTGAAAGATGTTATTGTAACCATCAGCATTTGGTGTGAACGCATTCGGTACCATTATCGGGATAATTGGAGTCACCGTCAACATAGCCTCCGCTCTGTCTGAACATCCATGCTCATTATAGACAATTTGCCAAGGGTGATAGACTCCAGGTTCATTGTAAAAATGCCATACCGTGTCAATGTTAGAAGTTTGCCAATCACCAAAATGATACCAAGATTCTGTACCATCAAAAGACTCATCTTCAAATAAGAAGTTAGCTTCATACTCATTCGCCTCAGGAGGTGAAACCACAAAGCCTGCCGTTGGTCGCGGAAATACTTCAATCAAATTCGGCCTAATCATGGTGAGGGTGTCAATACAACCTGTCTCTGTCCAAATGGTTAAGCTCACATCATAAACACCAACCTCATCATAAATATGTGTGGGATGCATGTCGCTAGAACCTTCTCCGTCACCAAAATCCCAGACTGAAATAATTGGTGTTGCCGCCTGCGAAAGGTTTATAAATTCAGCTGTGTAAGGCACACACCTCAATTCATCAATGATTCCGAAATTAATTGTTGGCGGACCAGCAACAAGAACAAGTTCGTTCACTTGAGTTAAGCATTGATCAAAAATTACTTTAAACTTCACATTATGCCAACCTGGACTTTGGAAAACAATATCAGTTGGGTCTTGCACAGCAGAAGTTCCCGGAATGGCATTATCAAAAGTCCACTCAAATGTTGTGCCGACTGCAGGGAATAACCCTTCCCCTTCAAAATCATAACTATTCCCAATCACACATTGCACGGGAGGCACTTCAAAGCTTGCTTCAATTTCATTGTTTACTATAAAAGTTCCCCAAGAAGTATCAGTACATGGCCAACCTGGATTAACCACCATCATCACTTCATATGTTCCACCACCAGGATAAGTGTAAGAAGGAGTAAAGTCTGAAGAGATGTCTGAATTGATTCCGTCAACTCCAAAATCCCAAAGGTAATTTATACCACCCCAACTTTCATTTTCAAAATCAATTGTTAACCCTTGACAATAAGAAACAAATGTTCCTAGTTCGGGCTGTTGAGTTATTGCAGCTTCAAGCTCAACTTCACAATTCACTACTCTAAACAAGAAATCTCTTTTATTAGTTCCGATTAATACTCCTCCTCTGTATTCAGAAACGCAAACGCCTACGGCATATAAACCTGGCTGTCCTGGAGCAGCAACCATTAATCCGGTATTAGGATCTATCGTTATTGAACCAGTAATAAATGGATTTACAGCACTTGCTCCAGCCGCCCAATTTACATTTTGATAAGGAGGTGCTGTAGCAGGATTAGGTGCTGGTGCGAAAGATGTTCCACCTTGAAAAGGAGTACACAAACTATATTCTAAAACATCCCCATCTGGGTCAGTTGCTGAATGATCAAAAACCAAATCTGTATTAGCGCATAAAAGTAGCGGTGGGAAGTTCGTATATCTTGGACTATTGTTATCAATTGTTGGTGGGATGTCGATTGTCAATGTCAATCCTTGATCACCTGGATTATTCAAATTGGTTACGTTTGGTCCTCTACAGCATCTTTGGTATGATAAAGTGTAACCGTTGGCTGATGGCGGTAAGATAACTGTTTTTTGATAGACAGCCTCTTCAACACAAATATCCGAAGGGATGGTCACACAAGGGTTTGAAAACTCAGGTGGCAATACCGTTGATCCAGGAAAAGCAATGGTGAAGTTGTCTATTTGAGTACCATTACCATCAAATACGGTCACAGGTAGATTTGCATCATACTCTGCTCCATCTGAAAGACAATCTCTGTAAAGCTTTACCGTTACTCGATATTCGTTAGGCCCCAATTTGTCATAATAAATCTCTCCGCCCACAATATGAGAGGCGTAAGAACCAATTTGCATCAGTAATGCAATCGATATGAGAATTAGTTTAGACAATGGTCAACAAACTTAGTCCAAAAACTCTTGAATCTCAAGAGATTAATGATGAACTGTCCATTTCATTTATTAAACGCAAAAAACGGGCCAAAAGTTTGCTCTTTAGAACATAAATCCAAGACCAAAAGAAAATCTCCACTCATCCAAGAAAATTGGATAGGAATTTGTCTTATGTTTTCCGAAAATATAGCGTGTTTCAGCAAACAGAAAAAAGTACTTTTCTCCGTAATACGTGAAGCCCGCAGCAGGCGACCCAACAGGGTTAATGGCCTTTTTATATTCGAGCGCTTGTAGCTCTTCACTCCAAGTACCGTACTCAGATGATTGTGATAAAGCGATCCCTGGTTGAAAGCCAACGTAAGGTTGAAATGCTTTATCAGAAAAGTGATAAAATGCACCAAAATATAATTGATGATTCATTGTAAACCTTGGTCTATCTCCAAAATGGCCTAAAAAATAATAACCATCTCCCCTAACATGAATTCTATTTTTCATGAAGCCCAAATAGCCATGAAGCTGAATACTTTGTGTCTTTTCAGTTAAAAAACCAGGTGCAAAAGAAAATGCCGTGTTAATTTTCCAGTCTTTTTCTTGAGTAAAGCCACTTATTGAAAAGAGCATTACACCAATAATTATCAGTCCTCTTTTTACCATAAGTCCGCGATTCTAAAGTTTAAACTAGCAGTTAAAAGGATGTGACCTTCTAAGCCAACCTCTTCCATTCCGGTATGATTATCAGTTTCTAAGTAATACCCGGCTCCCGTTTGTTGCACTTCATAATCCAAATGATTTCCCAAATGCAACATGTACTGAGCTGACACGCTAACGTCAAATCTATCTGTGATATAAAAGTGAGAACCTAATCCTCCTTGAATGGCAGAACTCCAACGAGTAATTATATCTGCAGATCTATCAAGATAGGGATTACTCAAAGGGGTAATCTTAGCATAATCAAAACAATGACCAGCTACGGCATAAGGAATAACTCTTCCTTTTCTGGTAGGATAAAACATAACCGACCAGCCAATGTGAGCGTTGTTTCTCGTTCCGGCACCACTTAAATCAATTGTAATCCAATCTGCGAACCACTCGGTATTTAAGTAATCAAATATTTGCCATCTCATTTGTCCACCCACTCCTAATCCTGGAGTTTTGTCGTGTCCAAACAAACTTGTTGTCGTTCTCATTCCGGCCGAAAATTGACCCTTTTGAACATAAGACGCTACTTCCCCTTCTTCTGTTTGGCCAAAGCTAAGGCCTGTCAACAGAAAGGCTGTTACTATGGTTAAAACTGTTCTTTTCATATTATATAAACTTTTACATGAATAGTTTATTGCTTATAAAGATAAGATTTTCACCAACTTAAACTTTTAGACATGACAAATATCTTATAAGACCTTAAAAGCAAAAGACTAAAGAAACGGGGTTAAAAGTCTTCAAAGAAAAGCCTTAGATTTATGATCAAGGATTTATTTGATATGCAAAATTTCAAGTTTGAAACGTACGTTGAACTCTTTGATACTCTCACGGTGGAAGAACAGCTGATTATTCAAACACTCAAAGAAATTATTGAGGAAAAGATCCCTGACATTAAGTTTAAACTCAGCTGGAATATTCCCGCCTTCTATAAAAAGAAGAGCATTTGCTATCTCTAGCCAGGAAGTGTGGCTTGGGGAAGTAAAACTTTTGAAGGTGTTCAATTCGGATTTAACATGCGAATAAAATGAGACCTAATGACTACCTAAATAAAGGAAACCGAAAGCAAGTTTATCACAAAACTTTTTATTCAATTGATGAAGTTGCAAGAGGTCTTTATATCATCCAATCATTGCTAAAAGAAGCTAATCATTTAGATAAATAAAAAAGGGAGGCCGTCTTTGACCTCTTAAGCAGAGCTCCCTGATTTAGCAGTCACCACCGCCCATGAAAAGGTATGTTTCCGCAAATCAAAAGCTGAATTCACCATTTTTTGAACACAAATTGAGGTACGGTTGTTTAGAGTATATAGGTTGATGAATGGTTTCGGCTTGTCGGGATAAAAGGCAATTTCATTGGATAAGAGACTAAACATTCCGCTGAACTGTTAATTTTGCAATTGATGAAAGATAAATTTAGCAAAGGATATCTTAAGTTCTCATGGTTAACATTGGTGTTTATCTACCTGGTTATCATAGCAGGTTCTATTGTTCGAACCTCTGGTTCTGGAATGGGATGTCCTGATTGGCCGAAGTGTTTTGACCAATATATTCCACCAACATCTGCTGATCAATTACCTGCTAATTATAAATCAACTTACAGAACATACCGTCAAAAGAAGATTGAGAAGTTTGCAAAATTCCTAACTTCAATTGGGTTTGAAGAGACTGCAACTGAGCTGAGAAATGATGATTCTTTATTGATTGAACAAGATTTTAATGCGCGAAAGACTTGGGTAGAATATGGTAATAGATTGGTTGGTTTTGTTGCTGGAAACATGGTGCTCATCTTATTTGTTTGGACTTTTATTCGCTATCGAAAAAAGAGACTTCTACTCATCCTTACCTTTCTGAATTTAGTTCTGATGGGAATTGAAGGATGGTTTGGCTCAATCGTTGTCGCAACCAATTTGGTTCCTTGGACGATAACATTGCATATGTTCTTGGCTCTAGTCATTGTGGGAATTCACATTAAGATCATCCGAATCATTAAGGATAAATCCTTCCAGTTTAAACTCAGTAGTACCTTCAAGTATTTATTCTATTTCACAATAGCGTT
>JBLFXO010000186.1:0-7336 GCA_047609865.1 Arenicella sp. | reverse complement strand
CTCACTTAGAATTCACATGTTATAAGACCAACTTTCACTTATGGTTTCAAGGAGATGTGAAGCTTGATGAAGAAAGAATTATTAAAGATTTGACAGCCTACACGAAATCTCAAATTGAAAAATTTGAAAAGTTCCCTGTTACTGATTATCATTACATCTATCAAATTTTACCTATAACCGCTTATCATGGCGTGGAACACCAAACAAGCACAGTTATCGCCTTAGGACCAACTTATAACCTCATGGGAAGCCTTTATGATGACTTCTTAGGAGTCAGTTCTCACGAATTGTATCACACATGGAATGTGAAAGCCTTGCGTCCCGCAGAGATGTATCCTTATGATTATTCTCAAGAGAACTATTCAAGACAAGGTTATGTAACTGAAGGAGTCACTACCTATATGGGAGATCTTTACTTAGTTGAAAGCGGTGTTAAAGACTGGAAATGGTATAAAAAAGAATTGGAGAAATTGCTTCAACGCCACTTTGACAACTTCGGGAGATTCAATTACTCTGTAGCTGAATCAAGCTTTGACACTTGGTTGGATGGTTATGTCGCCGGTGTACCTAACAGAAAAGTATCCATCTACAATGAGGGAGCGATTCTTGCTTTAGTGACAGATGCCAAGATTAGAACCAACTCGGCCAACAAATCTTCATTACATGACGTCATGAAAGAGATGTACGAGACCTTTGCTTTAAACAATAAAGGTTATACAGAGAGGGACTTTCAGGGCGTTGTAGAGAAACATGCAGATGAAAATCTAGATGATTATTTCAAGAACTATTATTACGGAACGCATTCTTTTGAACATATTGCCGCCAAAGGCTTAGCGCAATTAGGACTTCAAATCAAAATGGAGAAGAATCCGGCATTCAGCACGAATGTCTTAGGTGTTAAATGCCTAGTAGATGGCGCCCGAACCGTGGTTAAAAAACTGTACCCAGGCTGTGCTGCTGACTTGGGAGGTATCATCTTAGAGGATGAAATCGTTTCTATTAACGGATTCAAAGTAAGTAAAGACCTTGATAAATGGGTTGAATATTTCCGAGATGATCAAATTGAATTAACCGTTAGCAGAAAAGGCAAAATGATCAATATCACTTGCCCTCACACAAACAAGAGCTACTTCCCTATCTACAAAATAGAGAAAGTTAAGATTCCCAGTCGTCTTGAAAAGAGAGTTTTCAAAAAATGGTGTGGTACTGATTGGGATGAAATTTAATTTATTAAATTTGAGTAAATGCCTGTAGACGAATCCAAATTAGAGCGAGCTGTTGCTGTTACTATTCCGCAAAAGATCAAGCAATTGATTTTAGGAAAAGTGCGCCCCAACCTACTCACTAGAGTTTCAGTTGGTTCTGTTTTTGTTGTTTGGGTCTACTTATTCTCTTGGCATTTAATGACTTTCCTTTCTCTCATTATGATGAATGGATTGAAGCCAGGTTGGCGTAATGATGTGATTCCAGCATTCCACAGAGTTGGTTCAAAACTATATGGCTATGCCGATACAGTGAACATGTTAAACGTACATTCTATTCTTCAATTCGCCATCTTTTTCATCATGTTATTAGGGTTAATATTGGTTTGGAGAAAAAAGAGAATTGGCTTCCTCTTCTATATTGTAGGAGCGATAGGTTCACTGGCAATAACCTTTTTCGTATTAGGATATGAATTTCTAATCACGGAAACTACAATAGTAGACTGGACCTTACTTATCGGTTCAGCCTTATATTTCACATTTGGTGCGTGGTGGTTCTATAAATGGAAAGAGAGAAAGAACAAGCAAGAAGCTCCCCAAGCTCAAAAAACTGCTGGTTAATTACTGTTTGAAAAACTTTTTGATACCTACTTCGTCTCCCTTTGTTAAACGCACAAAATAGACTCCCGAATCAAAGCCAGATAGCTGAATAACAGAAGGCTTAATCCCCTTACTTAAATAGACAGTTCTACCTAGGTAATCCAATATCTCAACTTTTGCAATGCCAGAATAATTGATTGATAAGTTATCAGTTACCGGATTAGGAAAGAGCTTAAAATCTAATTCTTCCATTTCTGAATTGCCTAAATGAGTAAGCAAGTATTCACAATCTTCTCCTGAAGGATTATGAGTCACAAATGAATCATCTGTAAAGCATTTAAAAGAACTATACTCCCACTCAACCACAACGTTGGCATCACAATTATCACCTCTAGGAAAGAGCTGAAAAATCGTATTTGAATCGTAAAAACCAAATCGCTCGACAAAAAGACCTTCCGAACCAATAGACGAATCTCCGATCTTCTCAAGAGTAATTGTGCGATAAGAAGTGGAGTTAATTGTAATATTCCCAGTCGCCGTAACTGCCACAAAGGAACTGTCATCACACAGAAAATCTCCAGAATGGGGGTCAGTGCTCCCAATTTGCCATTGATCACCCACCGAAGCTCCGAAATCAAATAGTATAAAGAACTGACTATCTCTCCAATAGAATACTGTGTCACCATTTACATATGTAAACTCGGGAGATGTGGTTGCTACTGCCAAGGCATTCCATTGTCCAAGTTGATCTTGCAGAAATCTATAATGGGATTTTTCAAACATTTGACACAACTCTCCTCCTACCAATGAATCTTGTGTGTATTCAATTTTATCAAATCCCTGATAAGCGAGCCCTGTCACATCATAATGCCAAACTGCATTTTGATCAACCCAAACTTGCGAATTTGCGCCAAATCCCATTGACAGTAATATTGATGTTATCAGTAATCTCATTTTAATTTTTTTAGTGTCTATTCTACTTACAAACTAAGAAGCGAAAAGGTTGTTTCTCTAAACAATTAATCTTCTGGGGAAAAGTTTAATCAACTGCTATCATTGAAATCTCAACATTCACACTTTTAGGCAAGCAAGCCACCTGAACAGTCTCCCTTGCCGGGAAATCTGAAGAAAAGTAAGAAGCATAAACCTCATTTACTGCAGCAAAATCACCCATATCTTGCAGAAAAATAGTTGTCTTTACAACATTTTCAAATGTCATTCCTGCCTCTTCTAAAACAGCTTTCATATTTGACATCACTTGATGAGTTTCTATGCTAACATCATCCATAACTAACTCTCCTGTTTCAGGGTCCAAGGCAATTTGACCTGAAGTGAATAACATATTCCCAGTTTTAACGGCTTGAGAATAAGGTCCGATAGCTCCTGGAGCTTTATTTGTAGATATAATTTTCTTCATTGTCTCTTTTTATTTTTTGAATGATAGCTAACTTGCACTAAAAATACACAATCAATTTGAAAATCTTACTCATAGATAACTACGATTCTTTCACCTATAATTTGGTGCACTATCTTGAAGGATTTGATTGTGAAGTTGATGTCGTATTAAATGATCAATTAGATTTCAATAAAATTGGAACCTACGACAAGCTTGTCATATCACCTGGACCAGGTCTACCCGAAAATTCAGGGGAGTTGATGAAAGTTTTAGAATCATTTTCAGACAAAAAGCCAATTCTAGGGGTTTGCCTGGGGTTTCAGGCATTAGTTGTACACTTTGAAGGTGAGATCTTCAATCAGGAAACAGTCAAACACGGACAAGCTGAAAAAGGAAAATTTGATTCGGACTCCAAACTCTTCAAAGGAATTGAACCAGAGTTCAATATTGGCTTATATCACTCTTGGGCAGCTAAAAAAGATAACTTCCCATCTTCTTTAAAAATCACGGGAGAATCAGAAAATGGAGTCATCATGTCATTTGAACATGAGAGTTGGCCAATTGCTGGAGTTCAATTTCATCCTGAATCCATTTTAACCGAACATGGAAAGGCAATTATTCAGAATTTTTTGGTGAACTTCAATTAAATTGAACTAACTTTATTCTACAAGTCCAGCTACCTAGTAGTATTGTGATTTTATTCCGCAAGGGAGCCCATACAGTAGTTTTTGATTCTTAGTATTTTATTTATTAGGGCGATCTTAGTTGCTCATTGATGACAGGCCTCAAATCCGTCTTGAACGGTACAACTTAGTTGATAACAGAGGATCTCAGACCGAGCCGGTAGCCTTAACCATGTTTTTTGAAGAATCCATAAAATGGAGACTGTGTGGGTGTTTTTTTTCTTTTTAGACTCAAGCACCGCCATCACAAATAGATTAAACATAATTCAAGGTGATGACCAAATTGTCATTAAAAATAAGGTCAAGCAAAACTGGAAAGCACTCATAGTGTACTCTCTTGGCTCTCTTTTCATTTTCGCACCTCTGGGATCAATCAATAATCAGGGGTTTTCGCTTTCAGTATTTTTAATGTCTCTTACTATCGGAATTCTGATTGGACTTATATCAATTCGAAGATTTTTGTGGCGAGTTCAAGGAGTACAGAAAATCACTATTAGCAATGACAACCTTAAAATAGAAATGTCTGGGACAATCTTTGCCACCACCAAAAACATCATTTTTGATGACATCAAATCGCTCAAAATCGAAATAGATTCATACTCGGGACCCCCCTTAACAGAAGCAATCAAAGAAGATCAAAGAGCTATGCTTTTCACCAAAGACAAAGGCAAAATCGAAATTCGATATAGAGAATTTATGAACACAAACATCTTGAGTAATATCGATAGATCTGAAGCAAATCAAATCATTGAGCTTATCGAGTCGAAAATCAACTTATAAGCTTATAACTGCGAAAATTTCTAATTTTCGTAAGTACAGTTATCAACTGAACTACACTTCTCAAAAATCAGATTATCCAATATCAACAAAGAAGCTAAAGCTAATTGACTATAATTTTGAGATGAATTACCAAACTGTCCGTACTCTGAATGCCAAATGGTGTCAATCAATTGCTTTCCGCCCGCCGTAGGCTTAATCTTATTCACCATCAGTTTATCAACATTGCCTGCACCAGCATGATAAATATGTAAAACCAATAATCTAAACCAAAGCTCAAATTGCGTATCTCCCTCTACTTTAATCCCAAATTTTCTCATGATCCTTTTCCCTTCAGGTATACAAGCGGTTCTAATTAAGTGAGATGACGCTTTAGCTGATTTAGCAAAATCTTTTCTTTCATCCACATATTTGTCAACTCTTAAGCCATGATTTCTAGCAACTGATTTCATTATTTGAAACGGTCCTAAAGCACCCACGCTTGAGTAAGCAATTTTTCCAGGACTCTCAATCATCAAGATTGCTTGAGCATACCAAGGATCGGTATCATTATCCACAAATAAGTTCACGCCTTTTGAAATACTAGGAAATACTTTCTCAAATTGGTAGAAATCATTCTTTCCCGTAGTCATGAAAATTCTTTCATCATCTGGCAAACCTTTTTCTTCTCTAAGCATCTGACGGTGAGCTTCTTTTTCATCATCAGATTTCTTGTTCCATTCTTTGAGTGAAGTGATTTCTAAAATCTCTCTAGTCCGTCTTACATTTAAGATCGAAGTTCCCGGAGACATTTGCATCACAAACTTCCAAAAATTAGGTTGTGCCAGGGTATCCCATCTATCTCTAAAAAGTTCAGGAGTCTTGACAAAGGTCAAAATCTCTTGAGTTTCTTCAATCTCTACCTCTACTAAATAATCATCAAATCGTGTTTGACCGTATGTAGTTTGAGCCATTGTTGCCAGCCCCAATAATATATGTGTAATTCTAATCTTCATTGCTTTTGAAAGGTTCTTTTTGTTAAAATTACTATGCAAATCACATGCCTAAGCATCTCTGGTTTATAATTTATCCTAATACGAATGTTAAAAGCTACCTCAAATCCTATACATTTGTTGCCGTATTATGAAAAAATTAGGCCTTCTTCTATTATTCGCTATCGCTTCGGGATTATCCTTCGCAAAAACGGATTTCTTCAGAGTGATGTTCAATAAAAATGGTGATCACGAAGCTACAATTGGATGGAACCAAGTAAGTGGTGATTCAGCAGTCTTATTCTGGGGAAAAGAAGACATGCCTCCTAGCAGATATCTCGATTATACAAACCTTGCTCATGTTGTGCATGCAAACAAGTACAAAGGAATGGAAAATCGCTTTGCTCGCTTGATTGACCTAGAACCAAATACAGCTTACTACTTTGTAGTAAAGGACAATGAAGGAGTTTCAGAAAGATACTGGTTCAAAACGACACCTCATGTGAACACTTCACAACTTTCGTTTATTGCTGGCGGAGACTCAAGATCTAGAAGAGTTCCGAGAACTCAAGGTTTTAAGATGGTCGGAAAACTAGCTCCACATGCAATTCTATTTGACGGTGACTATACAGACATAGATAATGAAGTAAAATGGAAATTCTGGTTTGAAGATTACAAAGCATCTTATGCAGGATTTGACAATAGAATTATCCCTATCGTAACAACAAGAGGGAATCACGAACAATCAAATGATTGCCTGATTAACTTCTTTGATTGCCCAGATGAGAAAAACGTCTACAACGTAACAATGGGTGGAGACCTAGTAAATATCATCTGTCTAAATACAGAAATCCTATTCGGTGGTGCTCAGAAGAAATTCTTAGAACAAACGCTAATTGAGCATGAAAAATTTCTTTGGCAAATCCCAATGTACCACAGAGCTTGTCGCCCTCATGTGAATTGGAAGATGAAAATGAAGGGTGTTAAGCAAATCTATAAAAGATGGATTGATCTCTTTGAAAAGCATGGCGTCAGATTAGCTATTGAGTGTGATAGCCATATAACAAAAGTTACCTGGCCTATCGTGAAAGGAAAGGCAAAAGGAATTGAAGATGGATTCATCAGAGATGATGAAAATGGAATTGTATATGCTGGAGAAGGCTGTTGGGGCGCGCCTTTGAGAGTTCCGGACAGAATCAGAAGCTGGACAAGAGATGCAGGTCAAGTGAATTCATTCAAATGGATATTCGTTTCAAATGAAGAAATTGAAATGAGAACTGTTGATTACATGAATGCTGATGAGATTGTAGGCTTAACTGACGAAACAAGATTTGACATGCCGAAGAACATTAAACTTTGGGCTCCAGCAAATGGTGCCGTTGTTAAAATTAAAAAGTAAAATTACTTCTTAAGAAACTGAGTGACTTTAGAAAGAGGTTTTCTGATTGCCATGAAAGGCGCAGGCTTTAAACCGTTCATTTCCCAAGCCTTTTGATCTTCCTTATTTGCTTTGAGTCTATTCTTAAGGGATGCATTTGACTGCCCTCCTGCCCTCATCTTTACAATCACTTCAGGTAAATAGTCAATCTCAATTTCATTTTTATGGATAACGCGAAGCATGAATTCATAATCAGCAGCTGATTTTAGCTCTAGCGAGTAGGCTCCGAATTTTTCGTAAACTTCTCTTTTGACGAAAAATGTCGGGTG
>JBLFXO010000185.1:0-7361 GCA_047609865.1 Arenicella sp. | reverse complement strand
CTTCTTTGGAATCTCAAGTTCTTCAAGTGCTTTGGTAATTACGTGATCTGTATTTTCATTGTCTCCCATTTTTACAACTGCGCCACATCCTCTGCATTGTGAATCAGCAAATTTGTAACGTGGAAAGAAAGAAAGACCATTAACTTGAAAATAAGCAACACCAGTCTTAATGAATAACTTTTGTTCTGAACATTTTGGGCAAGTATGCTTTATCTGTTCAAAGTCAAGTTGATGATGTGGCTGAGTTCCTAGCAGTAATGCCATTACATCATTTCGTCTAAGTCGGCGTCATCAATTATTTCTTTGTTTCCAGCGAGTGCTTTTTTCTCAAAATTAACGGACTGTACAAGGAATACAATTGAAAAAGCGATCATTACTAATCCAACAAAGATGTTGATTAATCCTCCCTCATCATAAGTTCCGGCACCAGCAACCAGACTAAGATTAACTAAAAATCCTATTCCCATTAATGAGAGCCCAATTATACTCATCACCTTTGAAGTGGTAGTTTTAATCTTCACCATATTCATAATGCATGCATAGATAAAGAAACCAACAATTAATATTGAAATTCCTCCTCCTTGAGCAGTTAGTTCGCCCGCACTTGGTCCATAATAGCTTGAGCCGCCATATCCCCAATCATAATCCCAACTTGCCCAACGTGCCGTAGATGTTTCTTCAACAAAATAGATACAAAGCGGCATTAAAATAACCGCTAAACATATTCCGATAATATTAATTGTTTTCATAATTATTTTTCTTTTGAATTATTACTTAATTAAAGTCACTGTCATCAACTATATCTGCACTTTTAGCCAGCTTCTTTTCATAATTTATTGTCTGAACTAAAAAAACGATTGAGAATGCTATCATCATCAAGCCGGCTATAAAATTGAACGCTCCTCCTTCATCATAAGTTGCTCCACCTCCACTTCCAACCATAGCAAGGTTGATGAAGAAGAAGATTCCCATAAAAACAATTGAAATGATTCCGATCACTTTTGATGAAGTCGTTTTAACTTTAACCAAATTAGCAATGCTTTGGAAAAGAAAAAAGCCAACTATAAAAATTGATATTCCGGCACCTTGCAGAGTGACATCTGCTCTACTTGGTCCATAACTGTAATCGCTCCAATATGACCATCCTGCTCTTTCACATTCAATTACAAAATACACGCAAACCGGCATTATAATTACCGCTAAACAAAGTCCAATAATATTAATTGCTTTCATATTTTTTTATTTTACTAAGAAACCGTATTTCTTAGAGTAGTTTAATTGTTGTACTTCAAAGCTTTCTGGCTGAACCATTTCGAATCCAATGATTTCACCTTTATCATCTTCAACAGGCGTGATAATAGGGTTCACAAAACCATTATAAGGAGCAATGTCTAAAACTGCAGCTCTATCCAATACTTGTTGGTGAAGTTCCTTGTCAACCTTGACTCCATAATTCTCAACTAAGTCTTTTCCAGCTTGGAAGTCTCCTTCTGATTTAATTCGTTGAATCTCTTTTAGTAAATCTCCGAAGATTACTCTCAATTTGTCATAGTCGTGAATCTCATAAAAAGACTTACCATCTCTTTCAATTCTTTCAACCACATTGTCAGCTTGTCCTTTTTCGAATGCCCAAGAAGCGACTAGCTGTCTGTTTCTCATATGAGCCTCTTCAATATCGGCGCCTGGTTCTAATCTTCTCATTTGAACCATCATTCCGTTTCTGATGTAATCATCATACTCTGCTTTACCAACATCTGTAGTTTCAATTAAACCTAATTCAACCAGCTTATCATCTAACAAAAAATAAAGAGCAACTAAATCAGCTCTAGCTTCTTCTAAAGTTGAAGAATAGTTCTTTAAAGTTTCTTTAGGAGTGCCTATTCCTGGATTGATTTTACCTGATGCATGACCGATTACTTCGTGCATTGCCGTATGCATCTTAGCTCCGATTTTACCATACTTGATTGCAAAATCAATTTCTTCTTGATCATGAGCAAACTCTCTAAGAATTCCTTCGCCACCTGCATCACTATAAGCTTGAACGATATTTCCTAAACTCACTGATTTTGAACCATGTTCTGACCTAATCCAGTTATTGTTAGGAAGGTTAACACCAATTGGAGTAGAAGGAGAAGAGTCACCTGACTCAGCAGCAACGTTCACCACTTTGTATGAAACACCAACCACATTTTCTTTCTTATGTTCATCCATAATAGATGAATTGTCTTCAAACCACTGAGCGTTTTCAGCTAAAACAGCCATTCTTGCAGATGCATCAAAATCATTTATTTGAACAATTGACTCGTATGAACCTCTCATCCCTTTAGGATCTCCATATACTTCAACAAATCCTTGGATGTAATCAATATCTCCTTCAATAGCTTGTGACCAAGTAATATTATAATCAACCCATTTTTGAAGATCTCCAGTTTCGTAATATTCGACTAGTAATCCAAGAGCTTTTCCTTGTTCTTCATTTTCAGCAACTCCTTGAGCTAACTTTAACCAATAAACAACTTCAGTAATTGCTTCCGAATACATTCCGCCAACTTTCCAAACTTCTTCAGATACAACGCCATTTTCGTCTTTAACTAACTTTGAGTTCAATCCAAATTCAACTGGATGATCTCCAGCATCTGCCATTTTTTGTTTGTAAAAACCATCAACATCTTCTTCAGTAATATTCGTTCCGTAGAAGTTAGTTGCTGACCCTTGCATCAAATCTTTAGATCCATCTAAGCTCACTCTTTTCATATCTGCTTTAGGATCGAACATGATGTCAACAATTGCTGGATCAATATCTGTACTCGTCTCGCTTACTAATCCATCAAAGTACTCTCTTGAGAATTCAGGTAAGAACTTCTCCATTGAGTAATGATGATGGATTCCGTTTGAAAACCAAATCTTTTGAGTGTAAGTCATGAACATTGACCAATCTTCCGAAGCTTTATCACCTTCGTATGATTGAGTGATACTTTCAAGTCCTGATCTGATTGCCAAATTGTGTCTATAGTTTTGATCCCATATCATGTCTCTACCTGATAATCCTGCTTCATATAGATAGTAAACCAATTTTTGTTGATCTAATTCTAACTGATAAAAACCAGGTATATCATATTGCAGAATTTGTAAATCAGCAAATTTCTCAATTTTACCTGTTTCTAAAATAGAAGGTTCAACTGCTGAATTTGTACTGTCAGAATCAGCAGTTGAATCTGCAGTCTCGCCACTACCACAACTCACTATTAAAAGTGAAGAAGAAAATAATAGTGGATAAAGGAACTTTTTTACGATCATAATTGTTTTTCTAAGACGATAAAAATAAGAATATTCAACGATTTATGAATTGTTTACGTTTTTAATATTAGAATCTCCTTAAATTTAGGACATACATAAATAGATTATGAGAATTTTGACCGCGCTTATCGTATTATTTTCCCTTCCGTTTTCAGCAAATTCACAGTTTGGATTTGAAAGGATTGATAGCATAACTGTAATTAATGGCTCTGCACTTGAAATGCCTTGGGCTGGAGGTATCGATTATCCGCAGTTTTCAAACATTGATTTGAATTGGGACGGAATTGATGATCTTTTTTGCTTTGATAGAACTACGAATAAGGTCTTGACTTTTATCCATAATGGAGGTGCAACGGCTTCTTATACCTATGACCCTTCATTTGAAAGCTTATTTCCTCCTTTACAGGATTGGGCATTCTTGGTAGATTATAACTGTGACGGAAAAGAAGATTTATATACTTACACCATTGGTGGAGGAAAGGTGTTCAAGAATGTAGGGAATTCAGGAAGTGGACATGCATTTGAGTTGGTTGAGGCTAATTTAAAAACTGACCTATGGGGAACACCCGGGTTTATGTTTATCTCAGCTGTAGATTTACCATCTTTTAAAGACATAGATGGCGACAATGATATTGATGTATTGACATTCTCTGTGGGTGGATCAAACATTGAATACCATAAGAACATGAGTATGGAAACATATGGCGTTTGTGATTCTATTATTTATGAAACAAGAAATTTATGTTGGGGAAGGTTCTCTGAGGACGGTTCAACTAATTTGGTGACACTTTACGATACCTTAGGATATCCTTGTAATGGGTCAATTGTAGGAGAAGAGAGCTGGGTTCCGGATGAGAATAGAGATGATAGACATTCAGGCTCAACAATTCTAGCGCTTGATATGAATAATAATGGAGTGATGGAGCTTGTCCTTGGTGATATTGCATATCCATCTATGACCTTATTATCAAATAACGGAGCGACACCAAACACCAATTCGGCAATGTATGCACAAGACGTTGCCTTTCCCTCAAACACAGTAAGTGTAGACTTACAAGTTCACCCTGGAGGCTTTCATGTTGATGTGAATAATGATGGAATCAGAGATTTTATAGCAGCACCTAACTCAAAAGTTGGCTCAGAGAATAGACAAGGAGTTTATTACGCCGAGAATACTGGGCTAGATTTAGCACCAGTTTTTGAATTTCAAGAATTAGGGTTTTTACAAAATGAAATGATTGAAGTAGGATCAGCATCTTACCCTGTTTACTTTGATCACAACGGGGATGGATTGAAAGATTTAATCGTCTCTGCTCAAGGTCAGTTTGATCCTGGATCTTTAAATCAGATTTCAAAAATGTCTTATTATGAGAATACTGGAACGCAAGCCAATCCTGAATTTACGTTTGTAACGGATGATTATCAAAACATTTCATTGCTTGGATTAGGTAATTCTTTGGTCTTCTATCCAACATTCGGAGATTTAGATAATGATGGAGATGAGGATATGATTTTAGGAGAGTATACTGGTTACTGTTACTATATGGAGAATACGGGAGGTGCGGGTAACAATGCAATCTTTAATACCTATACGATTTTAGCAGACAACAATGCAGTTCCCATTTTTGAAGGAACATTCATCTACCCACAATTGGTGGATTTAGATAGAGATGGTGATCTGGATTTGGTGAATGGCAAGAGAACTGGTAAATTAACTTATTTTGAAAATACTGGAAATCAAAATGTAGCAATTTTCACCGAAGTAACTCAAGCACTTGGTGGTGTGGACGTATCTGAATATTGGACAACCGAGGGGCATTCTATTCCACAATTCATTGACATTGATAATGAGTATCATTTAATCTTAGGTTCAAAGACTGGTTATCTCCATTACTATGATAACCTTGATGGCAACTTAACAGGTAACTTCAATTTGGTTGATAGCACTTTGGAGGATTTGTATATCGGTTCACATTCTGCGCCAGCAATTTATGATATCACTGGCGATAACAAATTAGAGATGACTTTGGGTAATAAAAGAGGTGGCTTAGCGCTTTATAAATCTGCTCCATTAACTGACGTTAGCACGCAAGAATTAACTTCTCACGAGTTCAGTATCTATCCAAATCCTGCGAATGATCAATTGACAGTTGTTTTAAGTTCTGTATTATTCAATCAGCTATCAGAATTGAAAATCTCCCTATTAGATATTTCAGGAAGGACGTTAAAAACAATCTATCCAAGTGCTGCCCAAACTGATATTGAAGTATCTGGTTTTGCGGCAGGAAATTACATTCTCAAAATAGAAGGTAATGATTGGGTAGGGGCGAAGAAGCTACTCATAAAGTAAGGCGTCAAACAATTCTTGAACCTTTTTCTCATAAGTCTTGAAGTTAATTTTATCAAAGCCTTCTTCTAGTTCGAATACCTTATCGTCAACTTCTTTGTCTTTAAAATTGATACATTCTGAATGCATCATCATTCCGTAACGCTCAACGTCATAGATAATGGGCATTCCTTTAGCAACGGTATAAGCCGAAAACCACGCACCGTGCTCAATACTTAAATCTTCTGTAAACCAAGCGTTAAAAGGCGGCATGGTATCGTTGTTAGAACTTACTTTGTACTCTTGCGACCAGCAGCCACCAACACTGTCTTTGGTAGTAGTAGACTTTACTTCGTAAAGTGGTTGAGATTCTACTAACTGATTTACCTCCTCAGGAGTAAGCTCACAATAGTAATGCTCCGAGCCAAATAACGATAATGTCATTCTCACCGTCTCCGTCTCTTCATTTGTTAAAACAGTTGATGTGAACATCTTACCTTTTTGAAGTGTCGTTAACATTTGCTTATCCTTGAATGTAATGGTCATTTCATCTGGAAGCATAGCCGACATCAAAGGGCCCAAATCAAGATAAGGGTAACTTATCTCATAGCTCAATTCGCCCTGATTAATTTTTTCATCTGTACCCGTACAGGAAGATAATAAGATAATTGGAAGAAATAGAAATAGACTTTTTCTCATTGTTTAAAAAATGAGAATCTGAATTCAATTAATCTAGAAGGATGTCAAATAATTCTTGAACTTCAGATTCGTAAGTGTGAAAATCAACAGGCTCTAGCGCAGGATCTCTTTCGAACTCTTCATCAGGAACTTCACGTTTCGTAAAGTTGTTGCCTTCAATATGCATCAATAAACCATAACGCTCTACGTCATATATAATTGGCATTCCAACTAAGTCTTTGTAAGCAGAAAACCAAGCTCCTTTTTGAACTTCTAAGTCTTCGGTAAACCAGGCATCAGCGGGTTGAATGCTATCAGTAGATGAAATATCATACTTTACTGCCCACACACCATTGATACTATCTTTTTCTTCTGTTTTTTTCAAATCATAAACAGGCTGAGTATCTTGAAGTTGTTTCACTTCTTCAGCCGTAAGAACACAATAGTATTTTTTATCACCAAAGTCCAATCTCATTTCAATAGAGTTGTCCTTTTCGTCAGTGATAACCTTAGTTTCGAAAATTCTACCTCTAGATATAGTGGTCATCATTTTTGTTCCCTTAAAAACGATTATCATTTCTTTTGGAAGAATAGCAGACATAAGACCAGTAACTTCCATGTATGGATAAGTTACGTCATAATTAAGTTCGCCTTCTTTGATTTTACTTTGGCCACAGCTAGTGATAAATAATAGTGGCAATGCTAATAATGGTAGTAGTTTCTTCATTCTAATTTAAAGGAATTTGAATAACAAATATATCATTTTATTCAGAGCTTGGCCTCAAATGTTTAATATCCCCCTTAAAAAGATTAAATTTGGCACCATCAATACAAATTTATGCCGGAAATAAAAATCATTGAAAATACGTCTGAAATTGGCGCGGGTACTAGAGGTGCTAGCTTAGGAGTTGGTGCACTTAAAGTAGCAGCACATAATAAGAATAGCGAATATTTCGGGAAATTTGAACGCTTTGAAGTAGAACATGAAAATGAACTGTTAAACGAACCAACGAATTTTGACTTTGCAAAGAGAATTGATGGGTTGGTCAATGTATATCAA
>JBLFXO010000184.1:0-7378 GCA_047609865.1 Arenicella sp. | reverse complement strand
TTTATCTCAACAAAATTCGACTTGTCAATTTCGGAAGAAGTAACAAGGTTGCGCCTAAGATAATTTCTGCTATTGGAGGTCCAAGAAAGATCAACTTATACATCCAACCGTTATCATCTAAGACGGGGTTATTTATCATTCCTGAGTATAGAATGCCATTGACTAAGCCAGAAATAGAAGTGTATAAGATGATTATTCCGCAGGCTTGAATTAAAACTTGTGAAGCGTCAACTTTGGTAAGATTAAAGGTCAAATTGGAGTCGTCTTCTGGAATCAAGTAGGTGCTTATTTTATTAAATTTTTTCAGGAACAACCAACTTCCAAATGCATAAAAACCGAGCCTAATCAAATTCGCAGCTAAAAATATTATTTCAGTTTTTACATTTCCAGACCCATCAAACCATGTTAATGAATCAATTGTACTTGAAATAACAGAAAAGACCAGAATTAAGAGATAGATTCCAAACGCGATAATTACTAGTTCTAATAGATCTTTTTTCTTCATGGGTAATAGCTTCTAACGTTTGAGTCGTAAGTTAGGCATTTTTAGATGCCGCACCAAGTGGGATGGCGTTCCGTAGTGATGGAACCCCAAGATACTGGACAAGTTAATGGGAGCCTT
Source organism: Arenicella sp. (assembly GCA_047609865.1). Taxonomy (GTDB): domain Bacteria; phylum Bacteroidota; class Bacteroidia; order Flavobacteriales_D; family Crocinitomicaceae; genus Paracrocinitomix. Next base: position 6,756 of record JBLFXO010000184.1, on the reverse strand, counting down.
TTGCGCTGGACAAGGGAGGGGGTAAGCTTTACTTAATATGTTAGACACCGTTTTATACCAACTCTTACAGTCTGATTTACGTTCTTAGGTCTGATGAGATTTTTGTACCCAATAGCTTTAGTTCTAATTGTGAGTTCTTGCATAAAAGAGCCCATTTTACCCAGTGCAACAAACACGGGAGCAAACACATTTGGATTCAAATTTAATGATACAGTTTTTGTCCCTCGCGTTGGATTCGGTAGTTTTTATGATGATTATTGGGGTCCAGTGTTTTATGATTCGACAGGCATATTTAGTGTTGGAGTAAGAAATAGAAAAGATTTTGGAAATCGTGCGGTTTCCATGGACCTACGCGTCAACAATATTTATGGAATTGGTCAAAGCACGGACTTTGAGTTTAGTGATACCTTCTTCGAAATTTACGGTATTGGAGAATCAGAAGTTCAAAGTAGATATTATTATCTCGATACGCTCCAATTCAATTGGATCAATATAGAAGCTTTAAACCCAAACCCAAATCAACCTCTGATATCAGGAACTTTCGAGCTTCATTTCAAAGACACTATCAATAATCTCGTCATGAATGTAACGGATGGAAGATTTGATTTTGGAGGTCAACTCACTGTGAAGTGATCGTTTGCACAATTGTAATGGTCAACTCTTGAATAAAGTGAATTCTTCAATTAAATGAGGAAGGCCAGGATTAGCACAACAAAGAGCAGGAAGTGGAGGATATTATTTTTCATTTCGTTTCTATTTGATAAAAACAGAAATACAAACGACATGCCAAACTCAGTAACTAAAAGATTTAAGAAGCAATTAACCCAATGCCATCAAGTATGCTTTCAAGAACTCATCAATCTCTCCGTTCATTACCCCATCTACGTTTGAGGTTTCGTGGCCTGTTCGCACATCTTTGACCAATTTATAAGGCTGCATTACGTAATTTCGGATTTGAGATCCCCACTCGATTTTCATTTTCCCAGCTTCAATGGCGTTTTGTTTTGCCATTCTCTCTCTCATCTCTAATTCATAAAGTTGAGACTTTAAAAGTTGCAATGCCTTTTCTTTATTATTCAGCTGCGAACGAGATTCTGAATTTTCAATTATAATTCCTGAAGGCGCATGCCTCAATCTCACGGCGGTTTCAACTTTGTTTACATTTTGTCCACCGGCACCACCTGATCTGAATGTTTCAAAGGTATAATCTGCTGGATTAATATTTATCTCAATTGAATCATCAACCAGCGGATAGACATACACAGAGGCGAATGAAGTGTGTCTCTTTGCATTTGAGTCAAAAGGAGAGATGCGAACCAATCTGTGTACACCATTTTCACCTTTTAAATATCCAAATGCAAAATCTCCTTCCAACTGGAGAGTAACTTGTTTAACACCTGCAACATCACCAGCATTATAATTCAGTTCTTTAATTTTAAAGCCATTCTTTTCTCCCCACATCATGTACATCCTCATCAACATGGCCGTCCAATCACAACTTTCAGTTCCTCCTGCCCCAGCAGTAATCTGTAAAACAGCATTAAAATTATCCTCTTCAGAAGAAAGCATGTTCTTAAACTCTAACTCTTCAAGATATATCATTGATTCAGAAACGTGCTCGCCAATTTCACCTTCTGTTGTTTCTCCCATCTCATGAAACTCTATCAAAACCTTAAGATCTTCAAGATAGGTTTTGGCCTTCTCGTAATCTTCAACCCATCCTTTTGTAACCCTCAGTTTTTTCATTACCAATTCAGCTTCCTTCGGCTTATCCCAGAATGTAGGATCCTGAGATCTTAAATCATCTTCTTGGATTTGAATATTTTTTTCATCAATTTTCAAATAGCCGTGAAGTTCATTCACTCTTCTTTCAAAATCTTTTAATTGGTCATGAGTAATCATGCTGTAAAAGTCACAATTTTTTAGTTATCCGTAATAATTCTTTGCGAATCTTTATTCAAAGGGATTTTGAAAAGAATATTATTTTAAATTTGTCAAAACTGAATTAACACTTAAAAGATGAATGTACCTGCAGATTTAAAATTTACTAAAGATCACGAATGGATTAAAGTTGACGGAGATGTTGCAACAATCGGAATTACAGATTTCGCGCAAAGCGAGCTTGGTGATATCGTTTATGTTGAGATTGAGACAGAAGGAGAATCTTTAGATGCAGAAGAAGTTTTTGGATCAATTGAGGCTGTTAAGACTGTTTCTGATCTATTCATGCCAATTAGTGGTGAAGTTTCTGAAATCAATGAAGAGATTGAATCTAACCCTGAAGTAATTAACTCTGATGCTTATGGCAAAGGATGGTTGATTAAAGTGAAAATTTCTGACGCTTCTCAAATTGACGGATTAATGTCAGCAGAGGCTTATCAAGAGTTGATTGGCTAGATCAACTTTTTATCACATTCTGTGGGTTAGCTGGCTAATCCTAATCTTTTCCCTTTGCTTTACTCCGGGAGATAAGTTACCATCTATATCGTGGAACATTATTTCTATTGGAGCTCTTGCGCATTTTTCTTTCTATTTTGGATTATCATTTTTGATGCTGATGGCCTTTCTTCAGAAGAAAGAATCGGCAGGCGAAAAAAAATTGAACCTTTCTAATTTACGGCTGTATTTAGTGGTGATATTAGCTGGAATTGCCATTGGTGTTTTCGTTGAGCTGATACAAGGAAACTACATATACAAACGTTACTACGACACAGAAGACATAATTGTAAACAGTATTGGTACAGTTATTGGTGGATTAGGTTATACTTTGATAGGTAGAAAATTAGTTTAAATCGATCGCATTAATGAATTTATTTTTCTTAATTTAGCGGTACAACAATGTAATTATGGAAGATAAAAAATCCAAAGAAGCAGACTTAGAACGTTCAAAATTTGCCTTTTTCTCAATTGGCTTATTGATGATTTCTGCAACAATTTTAATGGCATTCACATTTAGAAGAGCTGAAGTTGCTGAATTCTTTATTGAAGACGAAGACAACAGCATGCAAGATGAGTTGGTATTTGATATTGAAATGCCAGAAGATGAGCCTGAGCCAGAACCAGAGCAAGCTCCGCCTCCACCGGTTATCGAAGAAATCGTTGTCGTTGAAGATGATGAAATAATTGATGAAGTTGATTTAGGAATGGACGCTGAAATTGAGGATCCACCTGAAGATGAGGTTGATTTAGTAATTGCTGAAGAACCAATTGCTGATTTTGCAGAAGTTGAACCAACTTTTCCAGGTGGTGAAGCTGCAATGATGACTTGGATTCAAGAAAATATTTCATACCCACAATTAGCTGTTGAAATGGGTGAGCAAGGAATTGTTTACGTTCAGTTCGTTGTAAATAAAGATGGCTCAATTGAAAAAGTAAAAATAATGAGAGGTGTATCTGACGCACTTGACGGCGAAGCAAAGCGAGTTGTTAAGAAAATGCCAAGATGGACTCCAGGTGAACAAGCTGGTAAAAAAGTTAGAGTTCGTTATACTTTACCTATCCACTTTAGATTAGGTTAGTCATAAAAAACATTATATTAAACCCTGACTTTCTTTTTTGAATGTTAGGGTTTTTTTATGCCAATGAATAAAATACTAATTCAGAAATATATTTCACTTATTGACTTGACTTCATTGTCTTCAAACGACAATGAGACGAGTATTAAATCTTTATGCGAGTCAATTAAGCCGGAATTTCATCCGGCAGCAATTTGCACTTATTTCAATCAACTTCCAACTGTTCTCAAAGAAAAGCCATCTACGATTAAATCTGCTGTTGTGGCAGGACACTTCCCCTCAGGACAAGCTACTCTTGAACAAAAAGTGGCCGAACTTGTTTTCATTTCAATATCTGATGTTGATGAAATTGACATTGTCATTAATAGAGGACAGTTAATTGCAGGAAACACGGATTACACAAGAGCTGAAATTAAATCAGCTAGAGAAATAATCGGAGACAAATGCCTCAAGGTTATTTTAGAAACTGGAGACTTATCTGCTGCTCAAATTGCATTAGGATCAAGTATCGCCATTAAAGAAGGAGCAGACTTTATAAAAACGTCAACCGGCAAATCATCAGTGGGAGCAACAATTGAGGCAGTAAGGATCATGGCTCAATCAATAAAAGAAGGACGAACTTCAACCGGAATTAAAATTTCAGGTGGTTTACGAACTTTTGACGAAATGCATGAATATGTTTCATTGATTACCGATATTCTAGGAAAACAATGGATCAAACCTTCAACATTTAGAGTGGGCGCAAGTGCACTTTACAATCAACTAATCGCAGATTATAAAAATTATGATTAGAGAACTTTTACCAAATATTTTTCAAGCAGTTTATGAAGCTTCAGATGCTATCATGACAATTTATGCATCAGAATTTGAAGTAGAGATAAAGGCGGACGATTCTCCTGTAACAATTGCGGATAAGGCATCCAACGAGATTATTTATAAAGCACTCAAAGAGACTGGGATCAAGGTAATTTCTGAAGAAGAAGACAAACCTGCTTTCGAAGATAGAAAAGATCACACAATCTGGCTGCTTGACCCTTTAGATGGCACCAAAGAATTCATTAATAAAACAGATGAGTTCTGCATTTGCATTGCTCTTGTAAAAGACAATGAAAGCATCTTTGGTATAATCGCAAACCCAGTTACCAAAGAAATCATATTTGGTGGTAGAGATATTCCTGCTGCAAAAATCATTTACGGAACTGATGACATATTCAATGCCGACTTCCATATTCCTCAATTAAAAGAGACGAAGATCAAGAACATTATATATTCAAGAACACATCACACCCCACGAATTGACTTCTTTGTAAAAAACCAAGAACAACTTCATGGAACCATTGAAAGAAAAAGAAAAGGAAGTGCTTTGAAATTCTTTGACTTGGTTCAGGAAACAGCCCAAGTCTATATTCGATTATGGCCAACCATGGAATGGGACATTGCCGCAGGTCAAGCAATTTATGAATCAATTGGAGGAGAAGTATTAGAATTATCTAACTTTACATCATTGGTTTACAACAAAGAAAACCTGAAGAATCCTCAGTTTTTGGCGAAACCAAAAATATTAAAACTCTTGTAAACAACATATTATGAGTCAAAAAGTTGCTTTAGTAACTGGTATCACCGGACAAGATGGTGCTTATTTAGCAGAACTTTTATTAGAAAAAGGATATATCGTTCACGGTTTAAAAAGAAGATCTTCTTTATTTAATACTGACAGAATTGATCATCTATACAAAGACAAGCATGAGGATCATGTTAATTTCTTTTTGCATTATGGAGACCTTACCGACTCGACTAATTTGATAAGAGTTGTTCAAGAAACTCAACCTGATGAAATTTACAATCTTGCAGCAATGTCACATGTACAAGTTTCATTTGACCTTCCTGAATACACAGCTAACGCTGATGGAATTGGAACTTTGAGATTATTAGAGGCAATTAGAATATTAAAAATGGAAAAGAGGGTGAAGTTTTATCAAGCTTCAACTTCCGAACTTTATGGAAAAGTTGTTGAAACTCCGCAATCTGAAACAACTCCATTTTACCCAAGATCTCCTTACGCAGTGGCCAAACTGTATGCTTTCTGGATTGTAAAAAATTACAGAGAAGCATATGGAATGTATGCTTGTAACGGAATCTTATTCAATCACGAGAGCCCATTGAGAGGTGAAACTTTTGTGACTAGAAAAATTACAAGAGCTGCCGCTAAAATCAAATTGGGGCTTCAAAAGAAATTGTATTTGGGTAATCTAGATGCCAAAAGAGATTGGGGTCATGCTCAAGATTACGTCTACGGAATGTGGCAAATGCTGCAACAAGATGAACCAGATGATTTTGTATTAGCCTCAGGTGAAACACATCCAGTTAGAGAATTTGTGACGAAATCTTTCGCTCATGCTGGAATCGAAATCAGATGGGAAGGCGAAGGAATCAATGAAAAAGGATACAATTCTGCCACTAACCAAGTTTTGGTTGAAGTTGATGAAAAATATTTCAGACCTACCGAAGTTGAACTTCTTTTAGGAGACCCTTCCAAAGCAAAAAGGGAATTGGGATGGAGTATCAAAAGAAATTTTGATCAATTAGTGAAAGAAATGATGGAGGCTGACATGAAGCTTTTTGAAAAAGACAAATACCTTAAAGAAGGTGGTCATCAAACATTTGACTATAATGAATAAAGACGCTAAGATTTACGTTGCCGGACACAACGGAATGGTAGGTTCTTCTATCGTTAGATTATTGAAAGCTTCTGGTTTTAACAACATAGTTGTAAGAGGATCAAAAGAAGTTGATTTGAGAGATCAAAGTCAAGTAAACGCATTCTTTGAAGAAGAAAAACCAAGCCACGTTTTTTTAGCAGCAGCAAAAGTAGGCGGAATACTGGCCAACAGCGCTTATAAAGCTGAGTTTTTATATGACAATCTGATGATTGCGACAAATATTATTCATGCTTCATATGTCCAAAAAGTTGAGAAATTACTATTCTTAGGATCATCATGTATCTATCCAAAATTAGCCGACCAACCTTTGCAAGAAAATAGTCTATTGAGTGGGTTTTTAGAGCCTACAAATGAACCTTATGCAATCGCGAAAATTGCAGGTATAAAACTTTGCGAAAGTTATAGAGATCAGTTCGGCTGCAACTTTATTTCTGCCATGCCCACTAACCTGTATGGCCCCAATGACAATTACAATCTAAAGACATCTCACGTTCTACCAGCAATGATCAAGAAGTTCCATC
>JBLFXO010000183.1:0-7393 GCA_047609865.1 Arenicella sp. | reverse complement strand
AAAAAAGCTCCGAACGACAAACGAATTGTAAAAGCAATGTTTGGTTATCATTTAATGAAAGGCGAAGTATCACAAGCAAAAGCTATGTCAAGCAAAGTTGGTGGTTACTATTCGAAAAACACGCTCAATTATTATAAAGATGTTTTGCCTAAAAGCGGATACATTATCGCGAGTAGTCTGGAAGATGCCATTCCGCTTTATGTACTAAAGCTGAGAGATGGCTTAGCGTCAAATGTTACGATTGTGACCATGGATTTCTTGATCAATAAGGATTACTTAAAACGAAATGCAACCGGACTTAAAGCTGGAACTCAAAACTTTTTTGGTGACGAAAAGGCTTATTTGAAATTAGTAATGAATGCCAACAAGAATGTTCACTTATCAAGTACAGTTTCACAATCTTATTTGGACGGAAATACAACTAACTGTTTTCTTACGGGATTGTCTTATCAAGCAAATCCTGCAAGTCAAATAGCGCTTCTAGAATCCTTTTGGGCGAAGATTGCCAAGAAGAGCTTTTCAAGCTTAAGCCTTAACTCTTCAGAAAGAAGATTATACACGAATTATTTACCACCACTTTTATCTCTTTACAAGCTACAATTAGCTAGAGGAAATGGAAACGACACATTGAAGAATGCCATATTGGCATTGGGAGAAAAAGTACAACAAACTAAAAATGTAAAAGCGGTACTCAACGACTACGAATAGCACATAATGCAACTTTTTAAGAAGGATTATTCTACATACACGGATGAAGAATTAATGCGCTCGTTTACCGAGGGCGATAAGAAAGCCTTTGAACAAATTTATGCTAGATATGAGAACTTCATGGTGAATTTTTTTTATCGAAAGTTGTGGAGTGATCGAATAAAAGCAGAAGATTTTGCGCATGATTTGTTTACGAAGATTATTGACAAACCAACATCATTTGATTTGTCAAGAAACTTTAAGACGTGGCTCTTTTCAGTAGCCAATAACATGTGTAAGAATGAATATAAAAAACAAGAAGTAAGAAAGAATACTGGATATGACATTCCAGAAGGAGTGGAGGCAAAGGACAACACAAGGATGCCAGATAAAGAGGTAGACGCCAACAACTTCAATGAACAACTAAAGAAAGAATTAAATAAGTTAAACGATAAACACCGAGAGGTTTTCATGCTCAGGCATTTTGAAGGACTCTCATTAAATGAAATAGCGGAAACTCTCGAGATCAATGCGGGCACGGTAAAGTCAAGGTTGCATCATGCAACTAAAACTTTAGCAGAGAAATTGGCAGTTTTCAGAAAAACAATGATATGATTACACTAGCAGAAAATATTATCCTCAACAAAGAGTATTTTGAGCTCAACGCGACTGAATTGGCTACCGTAAGCGAATTGGTTCAGAATGCTGAGGAATTTGACGAAATGAAATGGTTCTTGGCAAGTACGGAAGGTATGATTGCCCAAGAAAAAATTACGGCTACGCCAGAACTTAAAGAAAAAGTGATGGCCCATCTCAATCAAGTTGACGATAAACGTAAGTTTTGGTTGAATGGGATAATTCCGTTCTTTTTACCTGAAGACAAAAAGTTCTATCAAAAACCAGCTTTCCAAATGGGAATAGCTGCCCTATTAATAATAGGTGTAGTTATGATTATTCCTTCTGATTTAAGCAATGGTTCAGTAGCCATGGATGATAGCCACGGAGAGTTAAAAGAATTTGAAGGCAACAAAAGCGGAGAAGATGTAGAGTTTGAAACAGTGACTTTAGAGGTGATAAATGACGAAACGCTTGCTGAAGATCTTGATATTGAGAGTTTGAATAGGTTAGACCAGAGTATTGAAAAACCTGTAATTGATGAAATTTCTATTCTTGAAGAAGCTGAAGAAATGGTTGACCCTATGCCTGATGGCTATTATGAAGGTAAACTTTCTGATGATGACCTCAAAAAGATTGAATACAGTAAAAAACAAAACACTATTACGTTTGGTTCAGCAGATAAAGCTGATGATATAGTGACTTTTGACAGTAGCATTGATGATAAGTTGAAACAAGACAATGCTGGTGGAAATGGTAACAATATGACGGGAGGTTTGAATGACGCCAATAATAACGTTCCTGCCGTGAATACTAGCTCAACCACCATTGGGAATAACAAAGATGACGCACCAGGTACTGATTTAAGTCTTAAAACAACTTCTGTTGCGAAGAAGGAGAAACGCAAGAACAATCACAGTCGTTTTGATGGTGAGAAAAAAGAATTCGCTGATGAAGACTCGGATGTTGTCGTTGATGATTATGAAATTGTGAATCCAGTTAGTATTTCGGCCGGAACTTATTCTATTGAAGCAGATTCTTTAGCAACACCTTCTGATTTGTATGACTATAAAGTTTATTTAGAAAAGAATAATGAAAGCAGTGAGATAATTCCTTACAAAATGCATGTGGATGAAACGAAAGAGTTGAATAAGCTTTTCACTGTATTTAAATGATGAGATTACTGTTCATATTCTTGATTTTAAACGGATCTGTATTTGGTCAAAAAAGTGAAGTTTTGGGAAATCAAGATCAATATGCTAAGGCGATTGACTTGGGAGACGAAAGTTATAAAGTCAAGAATTTCGAAAAAGCACTTGAATATTATCGAGAAGCAGAATTAATCAATCCAAAAGAAGCTTATCCCAAGGAACGAATTCTTTTGATCGAAAGTTATTTGGTGAGTGCTGATAAGGCAGAAGAGAAAGAGCATTACTATCATGAACTGATTAAGAAAGCTGACGATATGTTTGCGTCTAAGCTTTATCAGGAGGCACGTCAGAGCTATCAGAAAGGCCTTGATATAAAACCTTCTGAGCAATATCCTTCTGATCAAATCAAAGCATGTCAGACGATACTGAGTCACACGTACATTAATGAGGTTGAACCCCAGTACAAAAAAATAATGCTAAAAGCTGAAGAATATTATCATAACTGTCAATTGGATAAAGCCAAATCATTGTATGAAAGATGCCATAGTTTGAAACCGAGCGATCCATTGCCAGTAGAAAGAATTGAGAATATTGATGGAATTAATAAATCATATAAACGTCTCGTGCAAGAATCTGAGAATGCCTTCATTAAAAACGACTATGTTCAAGCACTTTCTAAACTTCAAACCGCTAAAGAACTTCATCCTTGCACAACGGAATTGGACGCACAAGAAATTGAGCTAATAAGACTCACCAAGGATATCGAAATAAAAGTTGTGAATGAAGTGACATTCGAAAATTATATTGATTACAGCTTGACAGATTCGGTTAATTCAATAGAGTTCAAAGTGGTCATAACTAATAATTCAAAAGAAAAAATTCCGGATTTAGGCGTAAGCGGCAGATCAGAAAACTTGAGTTTTTATGTAAATGGCGAGCTTTCAAATCCGGTCTCATTATACAATGGCATGGAAGCCATTGAAGGAGAGAAGGTCATTCCATCTGGAGAATCAGCGAAATACGCGGTTCGTTGGGTCTTAACGCCTGATTCTGGTATCATAACACACTACGGAAATGAGTTTACTGTTCAATGGGAGTACTGCGGAATCAAATCTCAAGTAGTTGCAGTGAACATTAAAGAAAAAACTGCGAAATGAGATTGCTCTTATTCTTAATTGCATCATTTACTTTCTATCCTTCATTCTCGCAAGGAACATTAAGCGAGGAGAATTCAGTCGTGTTTCAAGACACCCTTTTTGACTGGTGGATGATTTATGGTATGGATGCTGAAAAGTCAAGAGTGATGACCGATTCTGAAACTGAGAAGGCGAATGAATTATTGAATAAATGTATTACAACAGTCAGTCAGCAAAATGAATATAACGACATGTTTTTTGCGAAGTACTACTTTCAGTTATTTCCGCACATAAATAGAGCGGGAGAGAAAATGGTTTGGGTAAATGCCATTGATAAAGATTTTATTGCTGCAAGAGATGACGAGGAGGAGTGGAAAACTGATTTTTATCCAGTACCAGCTTACAAGAATTCTTTTTGGAATGTTAACTTAAACATAGAGAAAGACCATTATTTAAATTTTGAAATCAATTTGTAATATGAAGACCTCATTATTGATCATAGCTTTTGTGGCTCTCAATTACGCCTTTTCACAAGGCACGTTAACTGATGACAATTCAGTTCTTCTTGAATATGACTTTGCACAAGAACAAGGCCACACAAGTATTGTTTTAACAGGGGAGAATTACGAATTGAGTAAGGAAGACCTGAAAAAGGTAGACAAAATTTTATCAGAGTGCATATCTAATAATAAGTCAGGTCAAAATAACGATTTTGGTCGAATTGGAGATAAAGCTTATTACTATCAGTTACTGGCTACAAAGGATACAAATGGAGACGTCTTTGTCTTTATTAATGCTTTGAATCGTGCTTCTATTGATAGCTGGAATTCTAAAGTGAGTTGGCGAGAAGAATTGAAAGAAGTTTATGATGGAGGCAACAGTTTTTGGAGAGTGAACATTGACCTTACAAACAACTCATGGAGCGATTTATACGTTAATGGAATATGAAGAATCTGATTTTTATAATAGCATGTTTCGCCAGCCTTGGAACTTTTAGCCAAACCGTTGAGGACTTGAAAAAGGGAGAGAAGTTGCTTGTGAAATATAAATCTCAAGGATGTTTTCATTTTGATAATGATGAGATTAAATTCGAAAACATTCTAGATGTGGTGATGGTAACTTATGGTGAGAAGACATTTCAGCTGACAGAAACGCAATTAAGATCAGTGACAGATTTTGAAATCAAATTGAAAAAGCAATCAGACCTTTTGTGCACAACAACAGATTTTTATGAGGTCCATCATAAAGGGGTGAAGAAAGAGTACGTTGACGGATCTTGTGCTTGGAATGGCTTTAACAGCCTATTGAAAAATTTGAATTTAGAGAAGCAAAAGATTCAAGGTGGCACGTTCTAAGTCAACTCCATTACCAACCTCTTCTTGAGCTCAGCAATCCTAGCTTCTTTGCCTGGCCCTCTCAAGTTAATCGCAGATGTAGTGTAATAAACATGTCTATTCTGCAAATAGTTTACCTGCATTTCAATCTTTTGTTTTTCTGTTAGCTCTTCACCAAAAGCTGCTTTTTCTTTGAATAGATTTAGAGCAATCACATGATAATCTACTCTACCCAAATAATCATGATCAGCATCACACATTATTTGCTCCATCAAGTTGGTGGGATCAATCTTATATGAAGTAGCCATGATGGTCTTCTCAATTCTAGAAACATACTTCTCTGAATATCCGAATTCTGTTGCGTACTTCTTGAAAATTTTGACTCCAATAGGTTCATTGTCATCATGCTGTACAAGGAATCCGCTGTCATGAAAGAGAGCAGCAGTTCTGCAAAGCATAGTTTCTTCTTCAGATAAGTTCTCTAATTGAGCATATTTGATAACTGCCTCTTCAACGTTTAGAGTGTGATCATATGAATGATACATCAATCTGTCGTCCAGTTCAGCTTTCATCTTGTTTAAGATAAACGTTCTTAGTCCATCAAAGTCTGACTTAGGTAAGCCTACTTTTTCTCTTAGAGCCAAATTTGGGCTGATTCCTGATCCATAAAAAGAGAATTCATTCTTTATCTTTTTCAAAAAGAACATATCTACTTCACCGCGATTCTTAACTTTAATTGGCCCTCTATGCTCACATTCAAAGTAATCTTTGATTTCATTTTGAAAATCTGCGGAAACATTAATTGTACTAATCTCTGCTGATTGCTCACAACGAGCAGCAACATTCACCGTGTCGCCCCAAACATCAAAACTGAACTTCTCTTTTCCGATTACGCCAGCAACTAGAGGCCCGATATGAATTCCGATTCTAATTTCCCAGAATTCCCTGTTCAAAGCCTTGGCTGTTTCTTGTTCGGTAATCATGAAATGCTGAATTTCAACAGCAGCTAAGGCTGTTCTCATGGCTACGGCATGTTCTTTTTCCGTTACGCCGCCAACAGCCATATAAGCATCTCCAATGGTCTTAATTTTTTCGAGATTGTATTTTCTGATGATCTCATCAAACCTTGAAAAGTAATAATCTAATTTTTGAACTAAATCATCCGGATTCATGTCCTGAGTTATTTCAGAGAAGTTGACAAAGTCCGTAAATAAGACGGTCGCTTTAGCATGCTTTTTCGGACTGGATTTACCATGGATTCTAAACTCCTTCAAAGTCTGAGCAGGCAAGATGTTTTCTAACAATCTTGACACCCTTTTTTGCTTTTGGTTTAAATATTTATAAACGCCAATTTTTGTAGTCACCAGTTTTTCTTGGAATGGCTTCAGCAAATAATCTACAGCTCCTTTTTTTGAATCATCAATTGCTTCATACATTCGCTCAACGTATGTTGAAGTCACAATGATATGAACGTTCAATAATTGATCTCTTGAGTTGATCCATCTGATAATTTCATGAGGCTCTAGCCTCTCGCTATCCAAATCCAGTAAAACTATTGCAATCTCCTTTGATTGAAGAATTTCTAAGGCATCTTTGTTGCTCTCAGCGGTGAAAATGTTGTTTCCTGGCTTTCTGAGAATGGCAAGCAATTCTAGGAGTTCGTTCTGATTACTCTCTACAATTAATATGTTGCAAATTCTTTCTAGCATTGAGTTGGATTGTATTAAAGATAAGAAAAATGGGGGTTATAATCAATCATAATCCAACAACTTCTTCTTGTTTTAAAAAGAGCCAATGATAATAATTGAAAAATTGAATGTCTGTAAAGTAGAAGTTCAGAATTTGTTGGTAGCTATAATTTAGTTTGGCCATTTTCATTGCCCCTTCTTGGCATAAGCCAACACCGTGTCCAAAGCCTTTCCCTTCTAAAACAACATAATTCCCTTCAAGATGTGACGAAAACCAGGTAGACTTTAGTTTGAAGTGAACGCGTAAATCTCTCAAAGGAATCCCTAATTGAGGGCTTACGAAAAATGCTTTTCTGCTGGTTTGGTCAAATTCATAAATTGATTCACCAAATAAACTGTCTTTTAAGGGGTATCCAAATTGGGTGACCAGATATTTTTTCCACTGTGATTTTTCTATTTTCTTGGTCCAAGTCGCTTGTCTAGATTGAACACAAAAGGTGTCAACAATTGAACGACAATAAGGAACAGCAATATTCCAAACAAAATCAGATTCACTTGTTTGACCGCCGCAATTGGCAAAAAAGAAGCCGTCCGCTAACTTCAAATTTTCATCTAACATGATTAATCCACTAGTTTCTTCAACGGCTTCTTCAATAGTTGGAGTGAATCTCAGCATACTATGATATGCTTGGCAATGAACACGGTCACAGACTGAAAAACCATCTCTACGGTGCTTATTTAAATGATCCAAAACATAGGTTCTACTTAAGATTGCTTGAACC
>JBLFXO010000182.1:0-7419 GCA_047609865.1 Arenicella sp. | reverse complement strand
CTGCAATTTGAACTGAGCGACACATTTCACAGCATTCATCTACTTTAATTCCAAATAAGTCGCACTTGTCACTTTAAAACATAAATAGTGAGCTGATACCCAACAATTTTTGCTTGTTGATTACGTTGCGATTGGGTACTTTATTACTTTGGGTGTCTAGTTAAGTTGGTTGCGCCCAAGAGCCGGTGGAAAACAAAGGCAGCTCCTTCAAAAGTACAAAGAATGGTTTTCATTCATTATCAATAAGCTTATTAGTTAGCCATTTACATACCAAATTTTGAGTTTTCCTTCTAATGTCATGGATTGTCAAATTAAATATTTTACCAAATAAATCAATAACAAAAGTGATAATAAACATCGTTGTGTAAGTTATACCTGATGTCACAACGGGACTAAATTCACTGGAAATAAGCTCTTTAGGTATAGATACATAAGCAACAATTAAGATCGCAGATACAATTATAGAAAAGACCGACCAACCGACAGATATTGAGGCGATTAAAATAGCTTTTTTGAGCTTAATAATCACACGATTGTACTTGCCGTCTGTCTGGTCTTTCTCCATTAGAATACGGTTTATATCATTTTCTGATTCAACTCGAATTTTCTGGATTTGCTCATCTTTTTCTGAAAGAATTTTTTCTTTTACACTATTAACTACGTCAAAAATATCCTCGTCACTGTAGTTCATTCCCTTATCTACAGAAATATCGTGCACCTTCAGTAATAGACCTGAGTCATATCGAACCAATATAAAATCATCTGATGTGATTTCCTTGCGAGAGTGCAAAGTATCTAGGCGTTCTGAAAACTTTTTCCAATACCCATTGTCTGAAAACATTGCGCCATAAGCACATGTCACTAACATTTTTTCAGGCAGTCCTTTAAAAATCTCAGGATGTTTAAACCAAAACATTGTTGTAAGCCATCTATCACTAGCTACATATGGAATACTTCGTTCAGCTATTCCAAAAAAGTTTTGGCTAATATCTGCGAGTGCACTGTTTGGGGTTATAAAAATACTGAAAGTCTCATTTAAAGTATGAATAAATTGACCTTCACGAGAATTATGTATTTTACTAAGAATGTCTGCATCATGTCGTGGGTCTACCCATCTACCATGAAATTCATCTTTAATCTTGTTCTCCAAAGCCGACACATCGCAATTAAATTTATAATTAAATTTAAACCCTTTTTGAATACGAATTCCTAAATTTTCAATGTCTTTTTCCAATAATATAATTTTCGTTTCTATCGAGGCTGCATCGATCCCCTTGTGGTGAAGCAACTCTAATGTTTTGGGATTGAACCTATCATAGCGCTTTATTTTTAGATCGTTTGACCACGCACCTAGAATGCCTTCAATTTCCCGTAGCGTATCTGAAAATATTGCTACATCAACACTATATTTAATTAGCATTTCAATCAGTTCGATTAGAGTTTTAGCTTTTGAATCTCCGCTATATCCAAGTAATCCAAGAATTATTGGAGTGTCTAAAAAGACAGACATATTTTTATATTGTTTTTTCGACGAGATTTGATCTGCATAGGTTAAATAGCCAGCCAACATTACCCCTCTAGTTATCATTTCAATCCTCACTAATTTTCTTTTCTTTGCTCTAGCCAGCAGAATATCAATAGCGGCAATTGGGGCGTCTATCCCAAAATCTGCAATAAGCTGCTGCTTTAAACTTTCTGCCGTGAATGGCACTTCAGTGAGATTTTTAATAGCAATTGCTATGTATGGGATGAAAAGATCAATTTCATCTTGGTAATCGGCTGACTTGAGCGTTTCCAAAATTGCTAAGTTAACTAGTGGGGCTGAATACTTCAACTTGTAACTTCCTTGAGCAGGTTGATCTTCGACCTTAAGTAATTGGGGTCACCAATTAACAAAACATTCACGATATCACAACTCTTACACGCAAACATATGGAACAAGATTTCACCAATTCCCTATGAAATGCGAAAAAAAATGGCCGGTTGGAGTAGTCCCGAACATTTGATGAAAACTGAGGGCAGGGTTAACTAAAGTTCTATATCGATAGACCAGCACAGTTGGTTTTTTATATCTGTTAAGATTGCGCAACAGTTCTGACTCTATGTATGCTATTGCCCGTTGTCGAACTAGCAACTGATTTTGGCAATTTCAAGTAAGCTTGATAATTTTTTGAGGCTTTCAACATATAACATCGTCCTTCTACAACAAAGCCGTCTAAACCATGTTCTATTGTATAGGACGATAGATCACTTATGTTGTTTATAAATCCTCTTCCATTAAAGTTCAATGAAGTATTGCATAGCACACCATACCCCGTGCGAAATTTGAATGCCTCAAGAAGCTCGCACAACTGACTATTAGATTCAGGAGAAACTGTCTGAATACGTGCTGTACCATTTGTATGCGTCACGGCTTTTAGTGCATCGGTAGAAGCTCTCCAAGTGTAAAGCATATATGGACTTTGAATATTGCATCCAAACCATTTTTTTGCATCGTCCATTAAGCAAACAGGCGCGATCGGGCGATACTGCTCGCGCTGCTTAATCACATTCAGACGCTCTCTGGTGCTATCTAGAAATGGTGCTGCAAGGATAGTGCGATTTCCCAGAGCTCGAGGTCCAATTTCATATTTTCCATTCACCCATCCGATAATAAGACTATTGGCCAACATATCTGCAATCAATGTGTAGTTTGTAGTGCACTCGTCAAATAATGATTCATCAAAATGACCATTACTTTCGAATTCAAGGCCAGAGTAAACACTCCAATTTATCTTGGGGTTTCCAGTGAAATAAAACTGTGCATCAATTGCCGTACCTATCGCTGACCCTGAATCATTAGCAACGGGAGGCACAAATACTTCTGAGAAGAGATTTGAACCTACCCATTTAGAGTTCCAGTCACAATTCAATCCGCATCCACCAGAAATCAAAAGTGGCAATCGCTTTTTCATATTCAACTTTGCAAATTGATAGAAGCGGTCAAAGATTCTGTCACTAAAAATACCTGCAAAGTTACGAAATTCTTGATCTTCCAAGCCAACGTTATAGTGTCTGCATTGACTTAAGCTCTGACTCTGTTTTAGCTTTAAGTGCGAACAATCCTGCATTAAAAATTCGATTATCAGTTCCTCTTCACTAGTTGGCTTACTGCGCTTAGAATATGAAGCTAAAGCCATGAGTTTTCCTGCATCAGAAAAACGTGAAAATTCCGCGAGACTCTTATCAAATGTAGGATCTGCCAAACCGTAGAGCAATGCAAATCGATGTCCTGGTTCAGGCATGACATCGGCAAGCTTTGTTATATTTAGGTTAGAATCAATTTCATAGAATGACCCGATTACTCCTTCCCAAAGCAATGCATAGCAAGGTGAACCTTTAGGTAAGTCTGACATTCCATAAGCACATAGCAAATGAGATCTCTCATGAGAAGAAGAAAAATATTCAACAGTTTTCCCCATTAGACGCCTTTTACCAACTAAAATTTTATTGCCATCGACACCATGGTAACCAGCAATACCAAGCTGCTCAGATAGAGACGAATCGCTTGGCCACCAGCCTCCCCTGCAAAGAACGTCCGGAGCTTGTTTGAGTTCACTGAATACATTGAACACATCTGGAACCGCCAAAGGAGAATATCTATAATGTGAGTTTTTTTCAGATTCAATAGACACCATTAACTGTCCATCTTCAAGATATGTGAGCGCACCATCGTGGCCAGGATTGTAGGATAGTATTTTCATTGTGCTATTGCTCCTCCTTGAAACAGCGGATTATTTGTTTGAAGTTTATCATCCGCATCAGCTCCTAGTGAGGAGTTAACAGTATGCGTTTCAAATGCAATCGATCTTATTATCGCTGCTCCAGGAAGACGTCGTTTATTAATTCGCCCAGCAAGTTCAGCAGAACGAGTTGGCCAACAGTTGACATGTAGTGACATAGGAAGGTGTGGTATTGGTGTAGGGTCCCAGACCAAGCGCCTATGCACAGTGCGGCCATCGACTTTCCAAATGATCTCGTTCGGGTTCCATTCAATCGTGAACCGATGAATTTCCTTCGATGCATCAAATCCTAGATCGATATAGGATGGTGTACCTCTATATCCATAGTCAAAATTTGCTCCTTCTCCACCTGGGTTGAAAAATACATTAACCATAAGTCGGTCAGACCTATTTCCAGCAATCTCAATATCTATCTCTTGTCTTGGTGAATTTCTATGTAGAAAAAAACCAGTAACTATACCTGGTACATTTGAAGCTTGAATGTTTGCTTCGAACTTCCCATACAAATATTGGTCTCTACTACTTATTGCCGCTGCGCTGAAGTTTCGAACACCAAGTGGGGCACTCTCGACGAAAAGCATAGCCCCTATTTCTGGTCTTATAACAATATTTGAAGGACGAAATAGCGCTAAATTGTCTGTGAACGTATCATTTCTTAGAAGCCAAATATTAGTGTCAATACTTTCCGTAAAGTCACTTATTTTAGTAGTATTTATTCGTTCAATTTGCTCATTCTCTGTAGCGCAGGAGCGAATGCCTTTCCAGTATTTTTGCTGATCTACTACCCACGGTGACTTATCTCTTTTAGGAACTTTTGATTTTTGCAACCATTCAGTCTGACTTGATTCGTGCTGGATTAATCTTTTACCTAAATCATTAAGTACGGGAAAAGAGCTTGAAGGTGGTGCACATCTGAGATGCTCGCATATGATTTTCCATTTATTGGAATTATCTGTGTGAAGAATTATGAAGTCTGCGCCATTTAACTCATCCTTAATACGCTTAAAAGTACAAATTGTTTCTCCATCCTTTTTAGCCGTAAGAATAAATTTTGCGTTTGGATAGCGATGTCGCAACTTATTAATGTTTGTTTCCACAGAACCAATATTTACGTATGCATTAAAAATTTGTCCCTTATTTCCATTAAGTAGTTTTTCCAATTCAATAGCTGGTATGGACTCTAGATCACTACAACACCTGTAACCGAGCATTCCTAAAGCCATTGCTAACGATGAAAGTTCGCTGTCTTTAGGCCCCACTGCAAATACCGGTTGCTCATTTGGCCGGATATTGAATAACGATGCACCTTCACTGCTGATAGCACCAATTTGGGTTAGAACAGGAAGTATTGAGTATGAGTTAGAAGACTGAAAATCGCGTCGCTGACTTATAATTGGCCGTTTAGAAGCGAAAATATTAAGCGACTGAAAATGGTGATTTATCCATAGGTCAACAGGACCTCGACAAGGTAGCAATTGAAGCAGAGTTTTAGCTCCCTCGCGAGAGAGGATGTATCCGGATAGATACCAAAGCCCTCGCACAGGACAGAATACGTTGCTTGAAACGTGGGATTTTGGTGCACCATTCTTTGCTTCTTGATAAGAAAGGTAAAAAACATCAAATTTACTATTCTTGTCACATTCACCAACAACCTCTTCCCATGCTTGCTCAAGATTTTTGGCAAAGCCACTACGAAACCAAACATCGTCCTCAAGAATCATTACATATTCTTGATTGCTTGAAGCAACCTTTCTCCAGACATCAATATGTGATCGAGCAACCGCTATTTCAGCTCGACTCATTCGAATTGGAGTAGTTAATTCAAACTTTGTTGGTAAAACTAAAGGTTGCGGCTCAACAAAAAGCTGATCTTCTAAAGTATAAAATGGCTCAACATCTGCATCCTTTAAGGGGGTTCTAAAAAATTCATTTGCATCAACGGCGACATGACGTTTGGTTAAATTTAAGAGATTCCTCCCTGACGAATCTAAAATTCGACTCATCTCACGCTGCATCTTGGCCCAGCGAACGGGGGCGCGATCAAGATTGATTACATAAACTTTCTCAATGCAAGGGTTCTTGAAGTCTTCAGTTCCAAATGCTTTGCACTTTTGTTTTGGCAGAATTCCCAGAAAAACAAGCCAACACTGAAATGCAAAATTGACGATTTTTGAACCAGGACGAGTTAAGTTCATCGCGACTCCTTGTTCGACGATGATTGGTATACTTTTTGATTCGAAAGCCTCCAGTTTCTCTTATCGTTTCGATAACTCAACGGCCATTTACTTGTGGAAGCGCTCTCCCAATCATGAGCAACAATAAACAAATTTTCGGCACAGTTTTCTTCAGCAAATATTTCGAATACTGATTTTGTTAAGACACCCGGGCCAGTGGTCGCTTGAACTTCTGGCAATTCGCCAGCAACGTCTTGTTCGAGTGCTTCCGTAGCATTCAGCAACGCACGTTCAACGATGGGATGATTACTAGCAGCAATTAAAGGAGTTGTATTGAAGTAAAAAATCCAACTCAATTCGTTTGCTCCCTGCCTTATAAATTTCGAGGGAGAAACCATCTGGGCTGTTGAAATATCGTAACAAAAAGGTTGCAACTTCAATCTACTATCTGAAAAAAAGTGCTCAATATTTGCTCCGTGATACACATCGTCTGCATCAACATAGAAACCTCCCTTTACAAAGATATATGAGTAACGAAAGTAATCGGATTTCATTGAAGGGTGATAGCACTTCTCAAAGGCGTTCCCAAAACGTGAACCCAAATTGGCAAGGATAAACTCCTTTGCAGCTTTCTCGTCGAAAATCTGAATCTCAAAACCAGATTTTTCTAGCTCTTTCCAAGAATCCATACATTGCTTAACATCCTGCGGTAATCGATCAAAATCATCCCAGAATTGCACTATTCTTTTTGGAATCCGGCTAGTCAATTTTGTTGTCGAACTCGGGAATATTCCATAAGTAGACTGAACTAACTCTCGAACAAAATTAGAACGATTGCGTTCATCCAAGCTTAACGGGTCTAATTCACTAACTTTACTCATATATTTGGCTTTCCTTTCCAAGGTTTAGCATCTAAAACTGACATACGCCTGATTATCCGACAATTTCTGGCATGTCCGCTTTGGGTCGAAAACTGACCTTAATCCAGATTATCAGACAATTTCCAATATGTCTGCAATTCGCTCATTATGCTGCCGATAGAGTTTTTTCTTTAAACGCTCACCTTTACCCCACATCAGCCTCAACTTGCTACTCAAAAAACCTAAAATTATAGTCATTATTTTCATAGATAGCGGACATAAAACTATTTTTTTCAAGGTGCATTCGACCTAATTCATAACTTTCACAACAATAAAGTATGCCATATTCGATGAATTTCTATTCTTCTAATTCAATTTCAGTACTAAATTTTACTGTCCACAAAGATACGGATGTATGGAACTTACGGATGTTTAAATCAGTACGTATAACACGCTCTACAAATTGTTCATAACCCTGAATGTCTTTCACCGTTACGACCAACATAAAGTCGTAGCTGCCTGAAATTTGGGAGCTTTGCGTCACTTCAGGAGCTTTCAATATCGACTTTCTGAAGACTTGATAAATGTCTGCCCTATCTCGCT
>JBLFXO010000181.1:0-7442 GCA_047609865.1 Arenicella sp. | reverse complement strand
AAATCTGAAATTGAATGAAGACGTCCTTCATCAATAACAACGTCTTTTCTTTCTAAGAACTCATATTTGGTGGTATCCATATAAACCTCCCATTCATCCACACCAAACGACTCTGGTTTTCCAGTTTGAATGTTATTGTAAACAAGTTCCATTTCAATAACTGGATCAACGCCATTCGTCATTTGCTCTGAGATATTATTCCCTATCGCGTAAGCCCTATAATCTTTCACAGGCAGATACATTGAAGTATATAATGCAAAAATGAAGGAGACAACACCAACATAAAGTGCCATTTTCCAATCTTTACTCATCTTCCCTATGTTTATTCGTCCTATGACAAATGACCCAAGGAGAGCAAAGAGTGCAAAGAATATAGGGAAGTACCATCCAAATACCCATGAGAAGAAGACAACAACTAACATTGAAGAGATAGTCATTACCCAATTTTCTTTTACTGTATTCATTTGAATTTTGCGTTGATTAAAGAAGATTATCAGTACAAAATAAAATAGAATAATGTCTTTCCAAAAAGATTCTAAAGGGGTTAAAGAGCGTCCAACAGAGCCCTTAAGAGCATCACCGAAACATCCACAATCTGTTACACAATCTCTTGAGAATTCTTCTCCTAATTGCATAGCTAATTCCTGATTTTCAACACAACTTGAAGTATACCATGTTAGCCATGTAAAGAAGAACATCATTACTACTAATGACCAAGAAGCCAGCTTGATTTTACCTCCTAATATAAGAGCTGCACCGAGTATAATTTCAACCACACAAATGAATATCGAAAGCTCCAATACATAAGGAGAAAAAGACTCGACAAAACCATAGTCTGCAGCTAATCCCGTTGGAGAAAAGTATTCTTCTAACTTGAAAGCGAAGCCCCAGGGATCATTCGCCTTTACTAATCCTGAAACGATAAAAAGACCACCGACTAAGATGCGAGATATGTACGAAAAGAGATAAAGCCCTTTCAACATAATCATTCCAGCAAGTGTTGCTACAATTAAAAATGTCCCGGTTAATTTGAGAAGCATTCCGCCATCAGTAGACTCATGAAAGCCAACAACGACCATCACTACTCCGGTTATATTTAGGATAATACCAACAACATTGAGCAATAAGGATCTACCTTTTACATCTAGCTTTTGGTTTCTCAACTGCATGTCTTCCATTTCTTCAAATTTTAAACATGAATTCCTTAAAATTAGGATTCATGGTGATTTTGGTATCTTAAATTTACAACACCGTATGACTGATAAAATCAGTTTAACAGAATTCTAACATTACTTTTTCTCATCAATCAATATGAGAGCAAAAACCGCATAATTGAGCATATCTAAATAATTAGCATCTACGCCTTCAGATATCAACGTTTTACCGTCATTATCTTCAATTTGCTTTGTCCTCAAGATTTTCATCATGATTAAATCAGTCAATGAACTGACTCTCATGTCTCTCCAAGCTTCTCCGTAGTCATGATTCTTATTCTCCATTAATTCAAAAGCTACTTCTGTTTTCTCGCCATAGCGTTTCACGGCTTCATCAATTGGCATCTCTTCCATGTTAGAAGCGCCTAATTCGATTTGGATGAGCCCCATAGTGCAGTAATTAACAATTGCTATGAACTCACCTTCAATATCCTCGCCTACTTTGTTCACGCCAGTTTCCTGAATGGTTCTGATTCTCTGAGCTTTGATAAAAATTTGATCAGTGAGTGAGCTGATGCGAAGAATTCTCCACGCGGTACCATAATCTTTCCCTTTTTTCTCAAAAATTGAACGGCAATTTGCGATTACTTTTCTATATTGCTCGGCAGTTTTACTCATCTCAATCATTAATCAATTTAGCGGTGAAAGATACATTTTTTTGTTCAGATTTTCAGTTGAATTTCTCAGGTAATTTAAAGAGTTTTCAAGGCCCAATAGTAATGGGGATTTTGAATGTCACTCCTGATAGCTTTTATGAGAGGAGCAGAATGGATAATTCAGAGAATCTTGTTCAAACTGCTAAGCAAATGATTCGTGAAGGCGCAATTATTTTGGATATCGGAGGATATTCTTCTAGACCAGGTGCAGATGAGGTTTCAATTGAAGAAGAAATCAATAGGGTGGTTCCAGCAATCAAGCTCCTTGCTTCAGAAATAAAGGATGTAATTATTTCAATTGACACTTTCAGGTCAGAAGTAGCGGAGGCAGCACTTAAAGCAGGAGCCCTTATGGTAAACGATATCTCAGGCGGAAGATTAGATGATAAAATGTTTGAAGTCGTTGCACACTACTCCGTTCCATATGTTCTAATGCATATGAAAGGTACGCCTCAAAACATGCAATCTGAGACTATTTACAAGAATCTGGTAATGGATATCAACTTTTTCTTCTCTGAACAGATTGAGAAAGCCGTTGCAGCCGGAATCCATGACATCATCTTAGACCCTGGATTCGGTTTTAGTAAAACGAAGGAACAGAACTACAAGTTAATGTCCCAATTGGAGATGCTTCATTTGCTAGACAAACCTTTATTAGTTGGGGTTTCTCGTAAATCTATGATTTACAAAGAACTTGATATAAGTGTGGACGATAGCCTAAACGGGACATCAGTTCTGAACACTGCCGCACTGGAGAAAGGTGCCCAAATCATAAGAGTGCATGATGTGAAAGAAGCAAAGCAGGCGATAGACTTACTTAAAGCTATTCATTGTGCGGAATAACATTTACTCTAAATTGTAATATTGTTATTTCCTTTTTTGCATTGCTATTTATCTTCACCTTACGGCTTTGAAAGCCATACTTACCGTTCGTATCAAACGTCAGGTGCAAAGTACCTTTCTGACCAGGCGCAATTGGTTCTTTAGGAAAAGTAATTTTCGTACAAGAACAGGCCACGTCATAGCCATTGATAACTAATGGCGTGTCGCCTGTATTTTCAAATTCGAAGTCGTGCTCAAGAAGGACTCCTGCTTGAGTATCAGGAAACCGAATACTTCGGTCTAAAAATGAGAATTCCGCACCATCCGTGAAGATGAATGCGGAATTCATTGCTATTATGATCGCAAAAAATAGCCTCATTAAAAAATTTTTATTGCTCAGCTGGAACAGTAGTATTAGTATCTGTCGCCTTAGCTTTGATTTGACCTTTAATTCTAATTACTTTATTAGGTTCGTTAGCCGCATTAGAAGTAATTGTTACTGACTTGTTGATAGGCCCAACTCTGTTCGTATCATATTTCACCTTGATTTTAGCAGAAGCTCCTGGTGCAACTGGCTCTTGAGGACAAGAAGGCACGGTACATCCACATGACCCTTTACATCTAGATAAAATTAATGGTTGGTTTCCTGTGTTAGTTACAATGAACACACATTCTCCGTTACCACCTTGCTCCATTGTTCCGTAATCATGTACATCTTTGTCAATAGTCATTACTGGACCATTTGCTCCCACTTCTTGCGCGAAAGAATTGAATCCGATCATTGCTACTACTAATAAACTAAGGGTAAAAATTGCTTTTTTCATTTTATTGGTTTTGAATCCGCGAACGGATAATTGATATATAAATTTAAATTCTCTTTTAGTTATTTGTTGGTCCACCTGTGCTGATCGGAGCAGTACCTTGAGGTTTTGCTTTCACATTTCCTTTAATTCTAATCACTTTTCTTGGCTCACCGCCAGCGTTAGAAGTAATCGTAACAGATTTATTAATTGGACCTACTCTATTTGTATTGTATTTCACAGAAATATCAGCAGTCGCACCTGGAGCAATAGGCTCTTGTGGACAAACTGGCACTGTACATCCGCATGAACCTTTACATAAAGAAATGATCAATGGTTCTTTTCCGGTGTTTGTAATTTTAAAAATACATGCACCATCATCACCTTGTGTGATAGTCCCATAATCGTGAACATCTTTATCCATCCCTATTTGTGCTGCATTCACGTCTTGAACTTGTTCAACAGTTATTCTATTTTCAGTTTCTTGAGCATCAGCAGAACTATTAATCCCTAGAATTGAAAAGGCAGTTAATGCAAATGTGAAGGCGATCTTTCTCATAATGTTTTAATTTAATCTTTATAATCAGTTGAATTGTACAATACAATAACGATAACAAATATACAAAAGGTTGTTTGAATATAACAACTTTAACATTTCATTAACAAGCAATCTAATCCTTGTTGATATATTTTTTTCATTTCATAGAATTATTCAATTCATTTATCCTATCTTTAGGTAGAGCGGACGAGTTTCCTTCTGAAAGAAATTTTCATCAGTTGGTATTACGTAATTTCGCTTAAGTAAAAAACCACTTCATTAGATTATCCATGATTACAACGAGTGACATAGCTCTTAAAGATTCCCTGAAGAAATATTTTGGTTTCGACAAGTTTAAAGGAGAGCAAGAAGCAATTATTCAAAACGTATTGGAAGGTAATAACACATTTGTTATCATGCCGACAGGTGGAGGCAAATCAATGTGCTATCAATTACCGGCATTAATGTCTCCTGGCACAGCAATAATTGTTTCTCCATTAATTGCATTGATGAAGAATCAAGTTGATGCCATTCGAAATGTTAGCGAATCTGATGACATTGCACACTTTTTAAATTCTTCTTTAACTAAGACAGAGATTAAGAAAGTGAAAGATGACATTACTGAAGGCAAAACGAAATTGCTCTATGTTGCTCCTGAGTCTTTAACCAAACAAGAGAATATCAATTTCTTAACTGGAGTTGAAATTTCATTTTTCGCGATTGATGAGGCACACTGTATCTCTGAGTGGGGTCACGATTTCAGGCCTGAATACAGACGATTAAGAGAAATATTCGAAAAGATTTCTAAGGTTCCTATTATAGCATTAACGGCGACAGCTACTCCAAAAGTTCAACATGACATTCAAAAGAATTTGAATATGTTGGATGCGATCGTATATAAGATGTCCTTTAATAGGGATAATTTATTTTATGAAGTTAGGCCCAAAAGGGAAGTTGAAAAAGGGATCATCAAATTTATTAAAGAACGTCCGGGGAAATCTGGAATTATATATTGCCTGAGTCGGAAGAAAGTTGAAGAGATTGCAGAAGTGTTGGTGGTAAACGGAATCAACGCCCTACCCTATCATGCTGGGCTTGAGGGGAATCTGAGAGGAAAACATCAGGATATGTTTTTGATGGAAGATGCAGATGTTATCGTTGCAACAATTGCATTTGGAATGGGAATAGACAAGCCAGATGTTCGATTTGTGATTCACCATGACATTCCTAAAAGTTTAGAGAGCTACTATCAAGAAACTGGAAGAGCAGGAAGAGATGGCGGAGAAGGTCATTGCTTAACGTTCTACAGTTATAAAGACATTGAGAAATTGGAAAAATTCCTTCACGGAAAACCAATTTCTGAGCAAGAGATAGGGAAACAGTTGCTTCATGAAACCGTGAGTTATGCGGAGACTTCAGTGTGCAGAAGAAAATATATCCTCCATTATTTTGGAGAAGTATTTGATGAAAAAAGGTGTGAAGGCAAATGCGACAATTGCAAAAATCCAAGAGAAACATTTGAAGGAAAAGAAGATGTTAAACTATTTATTGATGCTGTAAAGTTTTTAAAAGAAACCCAGAAGGCTAATTACGTTTGCAACCTATTGATTGGTAAAGAAACATCTGAAATAAAAGCATATAAACATATTGATACGCCATTTTTCGGCAAAGGAAAAGATCAAGATTTCACTCACTGGAATGCAGTTGCGAGACAATGTTTGGTTAGTGGATTATTGAATAAAGAAATTGAGACTTACGGAACATTGAAAGTCACCAAGGATGGGGCAGCATTTGCAGAAAAGCCAACTTCATTTATGCTACTTAAGGAGCATGACTATTCTGCTCAAATAGATGAAGCAGCGACTGTTATTCAAAAAGGCGGAGCAGCTGCAGATGAAGGATTATACAATCTTTTACTTGACCTTAGAAAAGAACTTTCTAAGGAAAAGGACATTCCACCATTTGTTATTTTTCAAGAGCCATCTCTTCAAGACATGGCAGTTCAATATCCAATTACGATAGAAGAATTGTCCAACATTCAAGGAGTTGGCCAAGGAAAAGCAGGAAGATATGGGAAGCCTTTCATTGCCCTCATTGCAACCTATGTTGACGAGAATAATATTGATAGGCCTCAAGATTTTGTTGTTAAATCAATTGTAAACAAATCTGGAATGAAAGTTCACATCATTCAAAATGTGGACAGAAAAATGCCTTTGGATGCGATAGCAGCTTCACAAGGAAAACAAATAGGAGCTGTCATCACGGAGATTGAGGCAATCGTAAGTTCGGGCACAAAAATCAATATTGATTATTACATAAATGATGTTCTAGACGAGGACGATCAAAAAGATATTTACGATTATTTCTTAGAAGCTGAATCAGATAGTTTGGATGAGGCGCACGAAGAATTTGACGGTGATTATGATGAGGATCAGCTGAGATTAATGAGAATTAAATTCATGAGTGAAATGGCTAATTGATTTGACTAACGATAATTAATGGCTATATTAGATTACTTAAAAAACGAAAAAACAATGAAGAAAATTATAAACCTTAAAACAATTGTGGGAGCAGCAGCTTTATCAATTGGGGTATTTGCTTTGAGCAGTTTTATGACTGAAGACAAGGAGAACGATACTGAAATGACTGGGAATACCGCATGTGAAGTTTACGGGAAAATTAAGTTCGTAGATTACGGTGAAGATTACAAAGTGAAGAAAGTAGACTATGGTGAGGACGTAAAAATCAAGTGGGTAGATTACGGTGAAGACGATAGAGGAAAATGGAAAGAAGTTGATTACGGAGAAGATTTCAAAGTAAAATGGGTTGATTATGGAGAAGACTTCAAAATCAAGATCGTTGATTACGGTGAAGGCTGCTAGTCTAATACTTTAAAAAAATAAGATCCCTCATTCATTAATTTGATTGAGGGATTTTTTTTTGCTCCCTACCCTGAAATAACGGTCAACATATCTTTGGGATTCAAATACTTTTCTGCCAATCTTTTTAAACCAGGTAGCGTGGCATCATGAACGGCTTGAATAAAATCAAAGTAATAAGTCTCTTTCAAATCATTGAAGTAGATATTCTTGAACATTTCCATTTGAGATAAAGAGCCGTCCGCATGTCTTAAGAATTCTCCAAGCATATAGTTCTTCACTTTCATCAATTCATCCTCAGTGATTAATTCTTCAGTCAAGAGTTTGAGTTCCTTATGAATCTCAGTCATTGTTTCTTCTTTGACATCTTTCCCCACCTCTGTTGAGATGAAGAAATATCCAGTCTCTTGAAGAACAGCCATTCCCGATCCAATTCCGTATGTATATCCTTTATCCTCTCTAATATTAGCCATCAGCCTACTCCCGAAGTATCCTCCAAGGATAGTGTTAAGTAATTGAAAGTGAAAATAATC
>JBLFXO010000180.1:0-7448 GCA_047609865.1 Arenicella sp. | reverse complement strand
TTTATGTTCGTAAATGAATTAGTTTTTTATCTCTGAGAAATTTCTTCTTTTACTTCTAATAAGCTTGGTGTTTTCTCAACGAAATCTTCTAATACCTTAAAGAAATTCAAGATATCTTCTTTTGAGTTGTTAGCATTAATGGTCACTAAACGTATGAAGGTGTCTTCATTGAATGATCCAAATCCAACAACTGTAATCTGATGCTCATAAAGAGCAGTACAAAGAGTCATTGGGTCAATATTCTTATAATTGAAGCAGATTGAAATTGAATCTTCAAAACTATATAATGTATAATCAGGATGATGGCTAACATAATCTCTAGCAACATCTGCCAAATCAAACTGTTGGTGAACAATATCCTTTAGACCAGCTGTCCCAACCGATTTCCATAGTGTCCAGAATTTCAAGGCATCATTTCTTCTTCCGCATTGAAATGAAGTCTTACCTAGGTTGAAATCATCACCGTCTGTTTGATAGAGATAAGTTGCATCATTGCTAAATGAATCATGCAGGTGCTTTTTGTCTTTCACCAATATTATAGAACAGGTTAGGGGAGTACCTAACATTTTGTGAGCGTTGTAGCTGAATGAATTAGACCTGTTCAAGCCTTTCACTAGATGATTATACTTCTCACTAAAAATGACAGCTCCTGAGTAGGCGCCATCAGCATGCAACCAAACATCATACTTTTCAGTGATGTCAGCAATTTTGTCAATCGGATCAAAAGCTCCTAACACTGTCGTGCCAGCAGTGGCATTTACGTAAGTCGGAATGAATCCATCTTGAATGTCTTGTTTGATTTGCTCCTCTAATTTTTCAGGAATCATTTTCCCATGCTCATCAGCTGCTATGTATCTAATATTGTTTCTACCAATCCCAGCAAAACTTGCATTCTTAGCATTAGAGTAGTGAGATTCTTTAGAAGTATAAACAACTAAAGGCTTTGTCATCCCATTCATTCTACAATCAGGATCTTTAGCATCACGTGCCATGATCACTGCCATGTAATTACTCATTGACCCTCCGGTAGGAAACGTACCGTTACTTTGAGGTCCGTATCCTATCAAATTACAGGACTGTCTAATGATTTCTTGTTCTATACCAACTTGCGGCCCTGCTACTTTGTAGGTGTACATACTGTTATTGAGCATTACAGCTAATAAATCACCTAAGATCGCTTTGCTTTGTCTACCACCAAAAAGCTGATTAAAAAATAAATTAGTTGCTGTTTTAGGTGTAGAGACAAGAACGTTTTTAAGAACAGACTTAAATTCTTCATCTATCATTCCAGAATCTGAAAGTGATAGGTCAATAGTTTCGTAAAGTTTATCTGAATCAATTCGATCAGCTACGGGATTCTTTTCTTCTTCATTTATTAAAACTTCAACAAGTTCATTGAATAAAGTTAAGTCAGTACTTATTTCGGACATGCAATTATGATATTTTAAATATGATATAAATTATGAAACGGTGTTATACACCAACTTTTTACGCTTGAATTCTCCAGTTGCCTCATCAAACATCTTACACGACCTTATAGGCTTGGCATAAAGATGCAGAGACATGCTTCGCGTATCGGAAAGATTTTCTAACCTGTGAAAGCCCATGAAATCAATCATGTAAGTGATTTCACCTTCTTTTGAGGTAGCAATTTTAATAGCTTTGAGATCATCAGCTTCATCAACTTGATAAATTGTTTCTCTAAACTCACCTTTGATAACCTTTACCCAACACTCTTCTCCTCCATGATCATGAATAGGAGTAAGCTGACCCGGTTCCCAACAAAGGAGAATTAGTTCAAACTTTTCATTGTCGTAAATACAGTTTCGAGTGTATCCGTCATCTGACCAGGAGCAAAAGCTATCAAAAGCGTCACTCGGCAAAGTCATTGATCGTATTATGTTGTCGTAGGTCGTCCTCTCTCCCTCTGATAGGGTACTGGCTAGGTCGCTTAGTGAAGTTATAGTTTCGGAAATCTGATTATCAATATTCAAGGAATTCTTTTTTATTTGTTCAATTAATGCACAAATCCAAGGTCGTTCCCCAAATCTAATCAAACTAATTCGTAATGTCTCGTTGTGGGGTAAAGTTAGTAAAATTTTATCGTTTTTGGGTCATTTTCTTCCATTTTATTGCGAAAAAAGACATAATATCTCATTTTTATGCCCATTTTCGCAATAATTATCAAACCGTTTTTAGTGCGTTTTTTACTTCTGATAAATTAACAATAACACCTAAGCTGTATGCCAACTCAAGATTTAGCCATCAAAATAACCGTTCTTGCTATCTATGTAGGAATCTTGTTCCTAATCGGAATTCTCGCCTCAAGGAAGATTAAGAGCATGAGCGACTATTATGTTGGTGGCAAAAAGATGGGTTTTTGGGCTGTTGCTTTTTCTGCTCGAGCGACAGGTGAATCTGGTTGGCTACTTATTGGTCTCACGGGAATGGGCGCAATGGCGGGGTATTCAGGCTATTGGGTTGTTGTTGGTGAACTATTGGGGGTTTTTATATCCTGGCAATTTATGGCCAAACGGTTCAAAAAACGATCAGATAAATATGGCTCTATAACTATCCCTGATTACTTACACAGTCATTTCAAATCAACAACTCATACCCTTAGGGTAATTGCGGCATCCGTTTTAGTAATTTTCATTGTCATCTATGTGGCATCACAGATAGATGTGACAGGAGTCGCCTTTGAATCTATGCTAGGAATTGACTATAAGCTGGGAGCTTTGATAGGATTCCTTATTGTACTTGCCTACATCTTTATTGGAGGTTTTGTTGCGGCAGTTTGGTCTGATTTATTTCAAGGGTTATTGATGTTTATAGGACTTGTCATGCTCCCTATAGTCATTTGGTTTTCAATGGATCATGGAGCTGGAGTTACAGCAGAACTTAATGCTATTGACGAAACGCTTACTCAAGTAATGGGTAGAAGTGATGATGGATGGATGAACTTATTCACCATTTTAGGATTCTCTATGATTGGTCTTGGCTTTCTAGGCTCCCCTCAAGTGTATGTTCGATTCATGTCTATTAAAGACAAAAAGGAAATAGACAAAGGGAAGTGGGTGGCCGTTGCTTTTACATTATTAACAGATGCTGCGGCGGTAACAATTGGTATTCTGGCAAGAATCTATTTTACAAGTGAAGGACAAGATCCTGAGGCTGTACTTGGAAATAACGGAGAAGATGTACTCGCCATGATCACGGAAAGCTTCTTACCAACCATATTAGTTGCCATCTTCATTGCCATAGTGTTATCTGCAATTATGTCTACGATCGATTCACTATTAATATTGGCATCAAGCGCTATCACCAGAGACTTTTACCAAAAGATCTTCAGACCTCATTTAAAAGATGAAAACTTAACTAAGATTTCGAGATTCTCAACAATTATAATGGCGCTTACTGCATTAGCCATAGCTATTATTATGAACTACGTCTCGCCTGATCGGCAGATTTTCTGGGTCATCATATTTGGATGGTCAGGGATAGCTGCGACCTTTTGTCCCGTCATTATTCTGACCTTATTTTGGAAAGGATATTCAGAGAAAGGTGCAATTGCTTCAATGATATCAGGCTTTTTGGCTGTGATTTTATTCAATTTTGTATTCAAGGAGATGGATGTTGTTGGAGCGTATTTCTCCGCTCTTGATGTCTTAGCTCCGTCATTTACTGTAGCCATGATTGTGGGAATTGTTGTCTCTAAAATATATCCCCCAAGACCAGAGGCCGTTAAAATGATTGAGGAGATTGATGCTGAAGTGGCTGATGAAGACGGCAAGTAGTATTGGAGAGCAGACACCAGCGTAACCCAATCATCTAATCGCATTATAGTTCCTAAATTCAAGATTCTATGAAGTATGCACTAGTCTTTCTGTCACTATTTATTGGCACTCTAGCAATTTCTCAAACTGAACTTACAGAAAAGGACGTCAAGAAAATGCAGAAGAAATTCCTTAAAACAAAGGACTATGTTTTTGTTCCTTCGGTGACCATCAGAAGAGAAAGTGATGATCAAGATGTGCCCTATAAGATGATTAAAAAGCCAAGAGAGATTAGCATTGATTCTTTCTACATTGATAAATTTGAATTATCTAATTGGGAATATTTGCTTTACATAGATTTTCTAAAGCAAACGCACCCTGATTTAGTAGATGCAGCAATGCCTGACACCACAGTCTGGAGGGATAAATATGCTTACTACGAACCTTATGTCGAATACTATTTACGTCATCCAGCTTATAGATCTTATCCAGTAGTAGGAGTATCATTCAATCAAGCGATAGATTATTGTAAATGGGCTACTAAATCTTACAATCATTACCCCGATAGGATTTTCAAAGAGATCTTGATACGTTTACCAACTGAAGAAGAATGGCAATATGCTGCTAGGAGTGGAGGAGAATATCAAGCGTTACCCTGGCGTGGGAATTCAGTATTTGATGATGAAGGAGAACTGATGGCCAATTTTGGGTATGTCTCTCAAATTGCTATTTACAAAGATTCTCTTTGGCGTTTTGATGCGAGAAGAGACACTTTTGTAAAGAAAGAGTTCCTGCTATCTGAGGGAGTAGGAAGTGAAAACACAGATATTCTAGCTCCTGTAGACGCTTACTAC
Organism: Arenicella sp.; assembly: GCA_047609865.1. Classification (GTDB taxonomy): domain Bacteria; phylum Bacteroidota; class Bacteroidia; order Flavobacteriales_D; family Crocinitomicaceae; genus Paracrocinitomix. Next base: position 2,818 of record JBLFXO010000180.1, on the reverse strand, counting down.
CCTAACGCTTTTGGTTTATATAATATGGCAGGTAATGTAGAAGAATTTGTTATCTCTACCGCGGGAGGCACTTCAAACACATACGATTACTTCATGTCTGGAGACACTATTTCAAATGACAGCTCAGGAATCACTAGAGGTGGAAGCTGGCGAGATCCGGGAGCTTATATGAGAACAAATGTTCGTCAGTTCTATTCGGGGAGGGATTACAGCTCTGCTGAAATAGGGTTTAGATTGGTGCTAGAGGTAGTTGAGTATTAGTCTCGTGGAAATACATTAACCAAAAAAAAGGGGCCCAATTAAAATTGAGCCCCTTTTAGTTTTATTAAAAACCTGATCTTATTTCTTTACAACCTTAATTGTTTGTTCGAATTCATTCATGTTAACTTTTACAAAGTAAACTCCATTACTGAAATCACCTAAGTCAACTTTTTCAACCTTGTTTCCAGTATCACCCGCAATTACTTGACCAAGTACATTTAGTACTTGATAAGTAAATATTCCGTCAACTGAAATTGTTATTTCACTTGAAGTTGGGTTAGGGTAAACAGAAACAAAAGAAGAAGTCTCTTCTCCAATTGAAGTAAAATCAATCAAAGTACAAGGTGAAGTAGAGGTACATCCGTTAAGAGTAACTTCTACTGCATAATCACCAGTTACTGTTGGAGTGTAAGATTGGTTTGTTTCACCAGCAATTGCTGAATTACTATCATTACAATCTACCCATTGGTAAGTTGCTCCACTTTCATCAGCAGTAATAGTAACACCACTTACAGTTATTCCGTTATTTGGAGAAGCTACAACTGTTAAATCTAAAGTTACTAGTGAATCACAACTGTTTGACGCACCGCCAACAATATTGAAAGTTGCTGTATTGTTATCAACTGTATAAGTATTGCCATCAATCCAAACTAAAGAGTCACAAGCTACTTGAGTATCTGTACCAGTTGTCCCAGTAATTACTGTTAAATCAAGTGTAACTAATGAATCACACCCATTAACCGAACCAGCAACGACATTGAATGTTGCCGTATTGTTATCAGCATAATAGGTAACTGCGTCAATCCAAACCAATGAATCACATGCTACCTGAGTATCAATACCCGAAGTTGCATTGAACACTGTTAGGTTAAGCGTTACTAATGAATCACAGCCACCCACAGAACCTCCAACTATATTGAAGGTTGCCGTATTATTGTCTGCATAATATGTAATCGCGTCTATCCATAGTAAAGAATCACAAGCAATTTGAGTATCAGTGCCGATAACTGAGGCTCCTACTGTTAAGTCGAGCGTAACTAATGAATCACATCCGTTAGCTGCACCAGCGACAATATTAAAAGTTGCTATGTTGTTATCAGTGTAATAGGTAACCGCGTCTATCCAAACTAAAGAATCACAGGCGAATTGTGTATCGGTACCTGTAGCAGAGCTATTTACTGTTAAATCAAGAGTTACCAATGAATCACATCCATTTGACGCACCAGCAACAAGGTTGAACGTTGCTGTTGTATTATCAACGTAGTAGGTAATCGCATCAATCCAAACTAAAGAATCACAAGCAATTTGAGTATCTGTACCTGTAATAGCTGGCAAGATCGTCAAATCTAAATTCACTATTGAATCACATCCAGCCGTAGAAACAAGAATATCTTGTGTGATACCAGTCGTGTTGTAAGTGTTTGTACCAACAGTTATTGAAAAACCATCACATTCAGTCATTGTCAAGTTATTCACTAATGCAGGATTCAGTTCAAAAACGAAATTATCAAGACCTCCTAAAGCCCATGGCCCAGCATTAGATGCGGCATTGACACCATTATTGCCATAAGGAGAAGCCGTTTCGGCGAACTCCCAATAAAAAATTCCACTTGGAATAACCGCTTGAATAGAAAACCAGTAAGTAGTACCAGCTCCGCCGCCACATAAAGTGATTGGAGTAGCAAGATTCACATCAAATTCATTTAAATCAAGAGAGAAGTTGTTACCTAAAACCGAAGTTGACCAATCAGATGGTGCAGCAATATAGGTTCCTACAAGAGCTCCGGGAGTTCCAGCCGCATCAGCGTAGAAATAAATATTCATGGCAGAAGCATCTGCAGGTGTATTCGTAAAGAAATTTGCGGTAATATTTTCAATGTTCCAGCATTGTCCTGCAGGAATAATGAAGTCATCAGCACAAATTAAAGGCAACTGAGTATCACTTATTCGTCCATTTTCAAATGCATTACTTTCTTGCAAATACCCACATGTAGTATATGTTTTTGTTGAAGGAAATATTGTGGGAGTATTTCCGTTAGGAAAGGCTGATTGAAGGTCAGAGACCTGTGCACTTGCCATAAAGGCAAAACTTGTGCATATTAATAATAAAGCTTTTTTCATAGGGGGTTCATTTAAATTTTTGGCAAAGGTAGGCACTTAATACTAGAGCTAAGTACCTAGAGGACATAAAGTTTCTTTTTTGATAAAATATTTTTCAACCGTACAGCTGCAAAAATCACTCCTCCTTCATGAACAAACTTATCAAATATCAAATTGAGGAAAATTGACAACAGTTAAATCAAAAATTATGAAAGCATTATCAATAATTGGACTCATTTTAGGAGTTGTCGGCCTTTCAATGGGACTATACAATCAATTTTCATTAGCTCCGTATGCCGAGTCATTGAGTGAGATTCAATATTCACAAGGTAGTTACCTTTATGCTAGAATGTGGTCACAAGCTCATTCATTCTCAACTCTTGTAGGAATGATTACAATGATAATTGGAGGTTTAGGGTTTCTATTATCAGTAATTCCTGCATTTAAAACGAAAACG
>JBLFXO010000179.1:0-7455 GCA_047609865.1 Arenicella sp. | reverse complement strand
CCAATGAAATTTAGTCAATCAGGAACAACATCATTTGGACCAGATAAAGTTAGCAGAGCCAATGTTGCAGGGAGAACTGTTTTAATAGATAGAAAAGGAAATGTTGTATTCAAGACTTCTAAAGGAAATGTACAGCGGACTACTCTTAATAAAGTGAGAGTATTCACCAACGGGACTAACAGAACAGGCTGGGGATTGTTAGGTTATGATGACAAATGGGCGATTCAGCCGATTTACGATAAACTAAGCGTCTTTAATGAAAAAGGAATAGCCGAAGCAGTTAAAGAAGGATTTGCAGGTTTAATTGATTCAACCGGAGCTATGATTCTAGATTTCAAATATGAGCACATATATCATGAAGCTGAGGAAAGAGGTTTTTACCTAGCTCTATATAAAACCAAAGAGGCTCAATCAATGAATAACACTCCTAAGGATTTTTTCACGCCTGATTTGAAACCTTTAATCTTAGATGATGTTTCTTACATCTATTCTGCAAATGGCGGAAAACTCATGAGGTATACTAACGACTCAAAAAAGAGTGGTTATCTCAATAGGAATTTTGAAAAGGTAATTCCGGCTAAGTATTCAAAATCGAATGATTTCACAGAGGGATTGGCTTGGGTGGTTGAGTAGTTTGAGAGATTACAAATGTTCTCGATACATTCGATTTGCAATCGAACACTCGAACAAACCTTGGTTCTTGGTTTTTGGTTCTTGGTTATTGGTTCCTGGTTTTTGGTTCTTAGTTCTTGGTTATTGGTTCTTGATTCTTGGTTCTTGATTCTTGGTTTTTGGTTCTTGGTTCTTGGTTCTTGGTTCTACTAATCAAACATGATTATGCGGAATACGACAATGCCATGGTGGCGTCCTCTTTCCAAAAGTCACAAAGAAGCGAGCATAAAAACCACCCAAATCTATGTCGTCAAATGACCCTACTATTGCAGTATATCCGACCTTTAAAATTGCTGACCGGACAATAGATTTCTCAAAATTATATTTGACATTCACGCCTCCACCGAATCTGAAGTAATCATTTTCGGCTCTATGACTTAATTGATAGCCTGTGTCACCATCCGGAAAAGTATATGCTTTAATACTTTTAAATCGCACTACACCATATGTCGCCATTGCATCTACTCCAATATTCAATTTTGAATTTCTGAATTTTGGAAATAGTTTACTTACCCAAAAAGCGCTATTGAAGCCTCCTTCAAATACTGTAAGATTTACTCTGCGTTCATATTCATTCGCTCCTGAAAATGCCTGACCTGGCACTAAGGAAATTGAACTAACGTTATCCTTAATCGCGAACCGCTTGAAGCTTAACACGCCACCTAAATCAACATAATTATTAAAATGAAAAGGCACTTTGCCATTTATCGAAAAGCCAGAATGCAGTTCATTCTTGAAGACATTAAAGTTATCAGCTGAAATGATCGTTTCATTGAAAGTATTGAGATGGGCATACTCATAACCACCTCCAATTTCGAAGGTTAATCGTGGAAAGACTTTTTGCGCCGAACCCATTAAGGGTAACATGCTGAGTAGAATTATGAACTGGGCTTTCATAGGGTGGTGGTTTAAGAACGTTATTTAGTGGTTATTATTTCAAAGTGTATCATTTTCAATGGGTTCATTCGGAACTTCATCTATCATCTCTAATTCAAAAGGATCGAGACTGGGGTCTTGAATAGTGTCATTAACTAGTTGTTGTGGCTCAATCATCACATTACTTAGAGCTAAAGGTTGCCATGCTAATTCTGGGATAGGTAGGAGTTCTTCAATCACGGGAGCCACCTCCCAAGTTTGGTCTTCAAAATCAGTTATCAAATCAGGCATTTGGGCATGAATGAAATTCAGTTTATCAAATTGACGGTTGGCGTAAAGCTGCAGGTAATTCCACTCAGAAAAGGTCTCACTTCTGGCTTTGAAAACGCCCAACTGAATTTGGTCTAAGATTGAATAATAGCTCACTATTCTGTGCTCTTTACCTCGGACTTTTAAATGGATTTCACAACCACTGTGCAATGCAACCATGCTATGGTATTTCTTCATCCATCTGATTTGCTGATTACTTCTTGAAATGACTATTCTGCAGTAAAAGGTATCTGAGTAATTTTCTAAATGATCTTCCATTCTCAAAATATTCATTTCGGCAGAAGAAATTGTCACATTTGTAAATGGCCAAGAGTTTACGTTTGTTTCTTGTTCTATATTATCCATGTATTGATGAAAAACTTCAGATCCTATAGAATCAAGCGGTTCCAAACTTCCTTCAATTAAAAAATCGAATTTTGAGTTGGCATAAATACTGAGCCAATCCCATCCAATCCCGCAGGCAATCACACCGGGTTCTGGTTTAAATCTCACCATTCTTACAGGACAATAACGTCCTTTCTTATCCGCAAATTCAAACTTCACTTCTGGCCATTCAACAATCATTGTATCAATGAAATTTCTGATTTCAAAAAAAGTCAAAGAACTATCTGGGACAATCAAATACTTCGGCATCAATCCAACATGGTCGGCCATAATACTCGCTGCAATCTCTTTCGCATTTGCATCACTAACCTCAGCCACCCAAGCAGTATCATTCAATTTCTCAAGAGTAATATCTAAGTCGTTTTTTAAGAAGATGATTCCGGTAACGGGAAGTGAATCTGCGTCATACCACCAAGGGTATCCGTATTCTAGTTCAGGAGGATTAATATCAAAGTCATAAGCAACTTGATAGTAATGTTGAAACTCTTTTGTAGAGACAGACTGACTCAACACCATAGATGTGCCAAGAGTCAAGAGAAGACTCAAAGTTAGATTTGCGATCATAATGATTTAACCACAATAATTGAACCAGAAAGGAGGTGGGCGAGATCGGACGAAAAAAAAGGCCCTTTCGAGAGCCTCAGGGGCCTTTTTTTTGTTCGGCCTCCTGGTACTTGGTACTTGGTACTTGGTACTTGGTTTTTGGTGCTTGGTGCTTGGTGCTCAAACAAACCATCCCAGCATCATACTCATCAATTGCGCAAGTAATTCTCTCAGCTTAACAGGGGAAGTGCTGTGCAGCGAATAGCCAGCAGCGAGGAGGTCATTTAACTAAAATCTCACCCCAATAATACAAATATCATCCACCTGCTCTAGGTCGCCACGCCAATCTTGAAACTCTTTTTCAAGTTCAGACTCTTGTTCAGTCATTGGTAATTCATGATTTTGAAGCAAGATGCTTTTAAGAGTCTTGTACTTCAACTTCTTGCCTTTTGGTCCACCAAACTGATCTGGTAATCCATCAGTAATTGAATAGATAACATCCCCTTTTTCTAATGGGATTATCTGCGTTTTGAATGGAGCTGACTTCTCAGTATATCCAACCGCTTGCTTGTCTCCTTTGATTTCAAGAAGATAATGGTCTTCATTATAAATGAGCTTTTCATCCAGCACTAAATCAGCTGTTCTCTTTTTGACAATATAAACTGGATTGTTGGCACCAGAAAACAACATTTGTGATTTTGATTTATCAATACAACAAAAAGACAAATCCATTCCGTCTTTAACGAGCTCATCATTCTTGGAAAAAGCTTCTACAACCAATTCCTTGGTCTTATCCAAAATCTTTCCTGGGTCTCTTAATCCACACTCCTCCACTGACCTACTCAATGCGTTTGAGCATACAATTGAAACCAATGCACCCGGAACACCATGACCAGTGCAATCAGCAGCGGTGAAGAAAATCAAATCATCTACCTCATGCACCCAATAAAAATCTCCGGCGACAATTGCCTTTGGCTGATAGTAAATGAAGTTATCCCCTAGCGCAGCATTTATATAATCTGAAGATGGAAAAATAGAAGTTTGAATTCGCTCTGCATAAATAATACTATCCGTAATTTCTTCATGGATTTGAGCGATTTCTTCTTTTTGAGTCCTCGCGATATCACGTTGTTTCTCAACTTCTAATTTTTGTAATAAAATCTCCTCAGATGCTCTCTTCTTACTTTTGTAATTACGATAAACGAGAACAATTATCCCTACCATAAGAACTAAAGTGATGATCATCCCTATCTGAAAGGCCCTGTTTGCTAAATCTTTATGTTCCTGGATTTCTTCTTCTTTTTGTTTTTGAATCTCTGCCAATCTTTCTTTCTCGGCATAAGCCAAACTATCTTTCAGCACTTTATCCTGATACTTGTTTTTTGAATTGAGTTGGATAATTTCTTCTCTTTTAGTGATGTCAAAGAGGCTATCTTTCATTAAGTAATACCGCTCAGCATATTCAAATGCTAGTTCATGCCTGTCTGTTTCTTGATAAAGCCTCATTAATTGCCTTGTTGCCCTATGTCTCAATTCTCCGTACTCGACAATAGATCCGCATATCTTTTCTTGCGATTTCAGTATCTTCTCTGCGTGACCGTATCTTTTTAAACTAACCAAGGCCTTCCCTATTCCTATGTTTGATTCTATTAGAGCAGATTCAGGACATATAGAAAATGATAATCGATATTCTAAACTCGTTTCATAAGCTTCGAGAGACGCATCAAAATCTTTCATTTCATAGAACAATGCGCCCATATTGAAATAGGTTTGGCCTAGACCTAATGTATCATTGGTTTCAATTCTCTCATCCCTACATTTCAAATGATAATGCATTGACGAATCTAGATCACCCTGGTTAGAATAAGCATAGCCCAAGTTGTTATAAATAAAGGCGTAAGATCTACCAGTTTCTTCGGCAGCGGCTTTTAAATCTGTAAAGGTGTTTTTATAGATTTCAATGGCTTTGTCAAATTCACTAAAATTTAGATAGATGACCGCATCACTATTCATTGCGCCAACCCGTTCAGCCGCTGTTAAACCTTCAGGAACCCTAAGCGCTTTATTGTACCAAACCGAAGATTCAATCGCGTCTCCCGAATAATTATACATCCTTCCTTTATAATAATATGCCAAGGCAGTTTCGTGACTAAGCTTTTCAGATTCACTCAATTTAATTGCGGCGTTCACGTGATAAAAACCGTTATCAATAGCTCTGTCTGCAACGCAAATTTTATACGCTTCAAAATGAAGATTGATTTTATCTAAAATGGAAGAGTTATTTTTTATTTCGGATTTGACCTCATCCAAAGTTCGAGCCTCTTGAGAGAAGCTCAGCTGTGAGAGTAATAAGATAGAAATGAGGAGCAACAATTTCATTGAGTGCGAAGGTAGAGAAACTTTAGGTAGATAATGTCGACAAATGTGCTTTGCTAATTCTTTACTTCTTGTTTTCCCCAACCTTCCACTCCGCTCAGGGAACATGGAGAGCTCAACTACTTCTTGTTTTTACCAAATTGCAGCGAACCACCAAATTGAATGAGTAAAGGAAATCTAAAATCCATATTGTGTGAGACGGGATTTAGTTGGTTTCCATTAGTGAAATATTCAGCTCCTTTTGTTTTTTTTAGAGTTAATACTTGCTGGTTCAAATTGAGATAGATCATACCGCGATTGAACGCTTTTTCTATGTGGAAGACCAGGCCTAATTGATGAGTAAAGTATCGACCCCAACTGAGTGCTCTAGAGTTTGGAATATATACTCCACTGATATTGCGATTAAATTGCCAGTCATTCCTAGATCTAAAATTGTAAGAAATCCCACCACCCCAGGAGTAATTCTCTTTATTCCTCAGGAACAACAATTCTTGAGTTGCGGCCAAACCCAAATTGGTTGAAACCGCTGATTCATTGTACCCTACTTCAACGATTGATCCCCCATAATATCCTCCGTAACTAACCGAGTCCCCATTTCCTATATTCGTTAAGGTAAAAGAAACTTGTTCTTTGTATATTTCTGCTGCTAATGAAGTTGTTTGCCGAATAGAATATCTCTTTTTTTGAATCCAATTCCAGCCTAACTTCAAATGAAACCCTGATGAAAAGGTGAAGTTTTTGTAATCGATATCATACAATTCAGTCTTGTAAACTGAATTGTCTTTGTCATTACGATAAACATCCTCAAAACTTCTGACCCCAGAATTCATGATAGAATAAAAACCCAAACTAGCTTGCATGCGATATTTAGAATCTTGCGAATAAGAAACAGTTGAAATAAGACAAATTAGGATGAGGGTTCTTTGCACGGTTATTTGATCTGCTTAAAGTTGAATTGAAGGCCTAAAGTGAATGTTGATGGAAATCTGAAGTCTAAATTATGGGAGAAAGGATAAAGCACTTCTGAATTGTCAAAATATCTAGCTCCTCTTTCTTTTTTTAAAGTCATGAACTTTTGAGAAAAATTAAAGTAGGCTGAGAGTCTACCAAAACTGTATTCCAGTCGAAAATCAGCATCTAATTGATGAGTCAGATAGACCATTGTTTGTCTTCCCCAAGTCCAAGGATTGTAGGCCTTTCCATATTGAAAGACATCTATAGATACTCGCCTGTTCCAATTAATTCCTAATCCAATTCTAAAATCATCTTTAGTAAACAAACCAAGCAAACCAACTTTAGAGCCATATGTTTTACCAACATCTACTACTCTATTTTTATATCCAATTTTTACCCGATTGGTTGAGTAATCATTCCTACCTGTGGTGTCTCCATTACCCACATCTATAATCTCAAAATCTATTTCTTCTGAAACTGAATTGCTATAAATTGAAACCTCTTGTCTTAAAATGAAATTGTCTCTAGACATCCAGTCAAAACCCAATCCCAAAATGAGACCTGGAGAATAGTTGTTCTTTTTGTACTGAATGTTGTACGTCTCGGATAAATACTTGGTGTAGCCGTCAGTTGGCTGAATGACACCATTGAAATCCTTCTCTCCCCAATTCACAATCGAATGCAGACCCAAACTTACTTGCATGCGATATTTAGAATCTTGCGAATAAGAAATGGATGAAATAAAACAGATTAGTATGAGGGTTCTTTGCACACTTCTAAAACAATTTGAAGGGGTAGAAAGTTACATGCAGTTTTAAGAAAAGGAGGCTGATCCCGATAGTTCCTAAAATCCGCATGTCTAATTTGAGTAATCTTTTTTTCCAATTTTCTTTATGAAATTTGGCTGGATACTAACTTTTGGAAGGATTTTTTTTAAGATTCAAGTCTTTTTGGGGTGAAATAATAATTTGAGAAGCGTAAATTGATTTTTTCATCAATTTTGGCAATACATTGGCAATGTCCCAATGGTTTTGGGGTCTAAAATTTCAATCATACAATTATTAGCTTATTTTGAAAGTTTAAGGGGAATAATCTTTATTTGAGTATATCCTCAGCTTATTTTGTCGCCCAATTTTCATCCATTTAGCTGGTAATATTATAAATCTAAAGATGAATTTTTTTAATCTATAATTAGGCTTTAGAAACTTATGTTTTTTCGATAAATTTTGAATTAGACTACAGTATAGGTTCCTGAAGATAGCGGTAAAATATAGAAAAACTAGATTTTTATTTAACGTTGAGAAAGGCATATTGCTCCAA
>JBLFXO010000178.1:0-7540 GCA_047609865.1 Arenicella sp. | reverse complement strand
ATCAAGAACTCAAACTTAACCTTTGCCTTGGATCAACAACTTAAAGACATTAATATGACCGGTGAAATGGCTGAGTATGTTGCAGGAGTTTTTGCTTGGACAATTGATTTTTTTAAATTACATCCTGGAGATGAATTTAAAGTGATTTATCAGGAAAAGTCTGTAGAAGGAACGCCATATTCTGTGGGTGAAATTAGCTCGGCATGGTTCAAGCATCAAGGGCATGAATACTATGGCTTTAAATACTCAATGGATTCTACGGGAACGAGAATAGGAATGTTTGATGAAAACGGAAAAGAAATGAAACGTCCATTTTTAATGGCTCCAGTGAAGTATTCTAGAATTAGTTCAGGATTTAGTGGAAGAAGATTCCACCCAGTTCAAAAAAGATGGAAGGCTCATTTAGGAACTGATTACGCGGCCCCAAAAGGAACTCCAATTATGGCAACTGCTGACGGTTATGTGATTGCTGCATCTTATTCCGGAGGTAACGGAAACTATGTAAAGATCAAACATGATGAGGTGTATACAACGCAATATTTACACATGACTGGATTTGCGCTTGGAATCAAAAAAGGAGTGCATGTAATGCAGGGTCAAACAATTGGCTTTGTCGGATCTACAGGCCTTGCTACTGGCCCTCACGTTTGTTATAGATTTTGGAAAAATGGAAAACAAATTAATCATAGAGCAGAGAAGTTTCCGCCTTCAGTTCCTATGCCTGATTCAATTTTACCTGACTATTTGAAATTCATTGAACCAATAAAGGCGCGACTGGACTCAATGCCAATCACGCCTTATATAGTAGAATCTGATACTGTTAGTGCTTAAACTAAGCAGGAACAGCACTTGTAATTTCAATTGCAAAACTTACTTTCTCCCAAGAGAAAACTAAGTTTCCGTCCTGAAGAGTAAAACTCATTTCTTCAACACTTTCGTCACCCCAATTGGGAGATACAGTAAGTTTTAACACATCTTTATCTTCTTTATAGTCGTAAGCTCCCCATACACCGTGTTCTTCTTGACTCCACTCTTCATTTAAAATAACATCCCATTCGCCTTCAGCATGTGGGTTTATAAATAAAGCATACGTTCCTGCTTCTACAGTTTCACCACCAAAAGTAGCGTCAGATCCAAAGGTAATTGCCGTTGCAGCATTTGCTCCAGCTCTCCATACTTCGTCATAAGAAACTAATTCGCCCCAAATTTCTCTTTCTTTTACTCTAGGTGATCCATAATCGATAGAAACAGCTAAACCATTCATGTCAGCTTCAACTTCAACTCTCGGGCTTGCAATTGTCGTTTCTTCAACAACTACTTCTTCAACTACTTCATCAATAGCATCTGTAACTTCAGTTGTCTCTTCACCTCCACAGGCGATTAAAAATAGTGGTAGTATTAATAATGATGACTTTTTCATTTATTTTGATTTTAAGTTAAATGTAACAATATAGAATCGTTCTTATTCTTTAGTCCTTACAAAAAAATAAAGCCGGTCTCAATTGAAACCGGCTTTAATCACTATGCCCACTAGTTGATCTGATTGTACCCAGAATCAACTTACTAAACCTACTTACTATGAATGGCAGCCATTTTAAATCATTTAAACATTGACTGCATTTTGCTATTCTTCTTCAAGAATTGGGCGAACCCATGTGCTTTATAACGCTGAACCCTCATCAGCTTGCACTTTGCAATAAGCATAGTGATGTCTTTTTCTCCATTTACCCATACTTCTGGATCTTCCGAAGAGAAATCTTGCAAGAATAAATAATCCTATTGCCTGCCATATAGACAAGATTCCTAATCCAAACACCTCAGGCATGATACCGTTCCATAAAGTCATTACCACAAACCCTGTAAGTAAGACCGCTCCGATTATGAAAACCGGAAGTAGAATGGCAAACCTTTTCCAACTCTTCAAAGAAGGATTAAATCTATTTCTCATATTATTTTTCTAAAATTTCGTTATAAACTCCGCTTAACCTTTTCCTCAAGAAAACTGTAGCATACCGTTTTCGAGAGAGCAAAGTATTTACTTGTTCGCCCGTTTTCTCTGAGATTTCTTTAAATGATAATCCTTCGAACTCGTGCATTTTAAATACACTACTTTGTTCTTCAGGAAGATCATTAAGACCTTCTTCTAACATCTCCCAAACTTTGTCTCTTGTCAATAAGTCATCTTGTAAGTCTTCATTATCTGCAATGAAATCTTCAAAATTGATTGACTCCTCTTCCATATTCACTCTGCTGAGCTCTGAAAAGTTGATGTTTTTCTTCTTTCTGTAATTGTCTGTTATTTTATTCCGAGCGATATGAAATAGCCAAGCACTCATTTTTTCTATTGAGCTGATATCGTGAGATATTTTTGCCAATTGAAAATATACGTCTTGAAGAATATCTTCCGCGTCAAGTGTAGACTTGACGCGTTTTTTTATAAAGTTGAACAATCTACCACCTTCTTCGAGGATAACGTCAGAAGCAGTGACTTGTTTCGTTAATTGTATAGTACGTTCTTGTTGCATATATCTGTAGACGGGTTTCTTACTGTAATATTTTAAAACTTCAGCGAATCCACAATTTAAATCAATGAATGTGTTTCTTACCTCAATCAACAGTTGTAATGCGTGTTTTGTTGTATAGTAACAGTTAATTTTCGTTAAAAAGAGAGCCTTGAGGTTTATTACGATCGATTTGGATTTGTTTGAAGCTGATTATTCTTACATCCATAGTGTGTCGTCCGTCTCGGCTTCGCGAGACTGTTCGTTCGGCTTTTCATTTTGATAAATCAAAACTGAAGCCTTTCCGTACGTTCAGATTTCGCCTTCGGCTTACTCTTCACTTTTCGTTTTTCGAGATGACAAATGAAAACCCTCCTCCTAGTCCTCTCCATAAGGGGAAAGTATGTGAATACCCATTTCCCAAAAATTGTCTTTTCTGCAACAAGTTTTTCTCCAAAAAGGAAGGCGATTATTCAATGCTGAAATTAAATCGCGGGTCCCTGATGCTTGCGAAGGGCACGCTTCCGGATTCACCACAACCGAAACACGAAAAGAGAATCACTTGGCAAAGCCAAGTTCATGAACGAACGAACAGGCTTTAGAATTGCAGAGCAATTCGCAAAGCCGAACGAACAGCTCGGCGTCAGCTCGAGCGAACGAATCCAACATTTCACTTGGAGGACAAGGTTTCTTCTCTCCTTCTTTGCTCATTTCAAACTTAAACTCCCGAATTTTAATGCCCAGATTTCAACATTCGCCAACGAATAATTAACAAATGGCCTCACTTATTAAAAAAACTGTTTTCTAGGCGTATTAAAATTCATTATATCCCTTTTATGTTCTAACTTTGCAATGCATAGGAAAACCCAATTTTAAAACACCAAATGTCGGATCAAAAAACGATTAAAAACGCTTTAATATCTGTTTTTGACAAACAGGGATTAGATAAAATAGCTAAAAGGCTTAACGAATTAGGAGTAACAATTTATTCAACTGGCGGAACTCAGAAGTTTATTGAAGATCTTGATATTCCGGTTGAAAAAGTTGAAGACTTAACTTCTTATCCATCAATTTTGGGAGGTAGAGTGAAGACCTTACATCCAAAAATCTTTGGTGGAATATTAAATAGAAGAGCTGACGAAGGTGATCAATCTCAAATTGCTGAGTTTGAAATTCCTGAAATTGATTTAGTAATCGTTGACTTGTATCCTTTTGAAGATACAGTTGCTAGCGGTGCTGGCCATGCAGATATTATTGAAAAGATTGATATTGGTGGAATCTCTTTAATTAGAGCGGCGGCTAAGAACTACGGAGATGTAGTAATCATTCCTTCAAAAGATCAGTACGAACCATTTTTAGAGATGCTAAATACGGGTGATGGTTCAACTACACTCGGGCAAAGAAAAGATTTTGCTACGGCATCTTTTAATGTGTCTTCTCATTATGACACGCATATTTTCAATTACTTTTCTGAAAAGAAAGTGTCTGGATTTAAAGCAAGTCATTATCCAGCTAAGACCTTGAGATATGGAGAGAATCCTCATCAAAATGGCGTTTTTTATGGAGACTTGGATGGTATTTTTGACAAACTTCATGGAAAAGAATTATCGTATAACAACCTTTTAGATGTGGACGCGGCAGTTAATTTGATGGCTGACTTCAAGGATTCAGATCCAACTTTTGCAATACTTAAGCATAATAATGCATGCGGGTTTGCAACGCGTGATACAATTCAAAACGCTTACAGAGATGCCTTAGCGGGTGATCCAGTCTCTGCATTTGGTGGAATTTTGATTTCTAATACTAGAATTAACTCAGTAACAGCGAATGATATCAATAGCCTCTTTTGTGAAGTGGTAATCGCACCGGCTTATGAAGAAGAAGCCTTAAAGATTTTGAAAGAGAAAAAGAACAGAGTAATCTTAATTCAGAAGGATGTTCAAATGCCTAAAAAGCAGTTCAGAACAATTTTGAATGGAGTTTTAGAGCAAGAGAAAGATGCCATTACAGATAAGAAAGCTGATTTTGAAACGAAGACTAAAAAAGCTCCTACCGCTGATGAATTGACAGATTTGGAGTTTGCTAATAAATTGGTGAAACACACTAAATCAAATACAATCGTTATAGCAAAAGATGGTCAATTATTGGCTAGCGGAACAGGACAAACATCAAGAGTTGACGCCTTAAGACAAGCAATTCATAAAGCAAATTCTTTTGGTTTTGATTTGAATGGAGCTGTCATGGCTTCAGACGCTTTCTTCCCATTCCCAGACTGTGTTGAAATAGCACACTTAGAGGGGATTTCAGCGGTAATACAACCTGGTGGCTCAATTAAGGATGAGCAATCAATTAAGTATTGTAACGATAATGGAGTGAGTATGGTATTTACTGGAAATCGTCATTTTAAACATTAAAACACATATTTCCCAGAACGGGAACTGTTTAATAATTGAAGTAAAAAGAAACATTTTTTAGTAAAATCAGTAAAACAGAATAGATTAGACCAATTACACACACCTAACAAGAAGGAGAAGGATGGGATTATTTGACTTTTTATCGCAAGAAATCGCGATTGACCTGGGAACAGCCAATACACTTATCATTATGAATGATAAGGTAGTAGTTGATGAACCTTCAATAGTAGCAAGAGATATTCAAACTGGTAAAATTGTTGCCATTGGAAAAACTGCGCAACAAATGCATGGTAAGACGCATAAGTTGATTGAAACGATTAGACCATTGAAAGATGGCGTGATTGCGGATTTTGAAAGTGCAGAGCAAATGATCAGAGGAATGATCAAAATGATTTCTACCGGACGTAGGATTATCACCCCTTCATTGAAAATGGTAATTTGTATTCCTTCGGGAATTACAGAGGTTGAGAAACGAGCTGTTCGTGATTCAGCTGAGCATGCCGGAGCAAAAGAAGTTTATTTGATTCATGAACCAATGGCTGCAGCAATCGGAATTGGGATTGATGTTGAAGAGCCAATGGGAAATATGATTATTGATATAGGTGGTGGTACATCAGAAATTGCAGTAATAGCATTGGGTGGTATTGTGTGTGACAAATCTATTCGTGTGGCTGGTGATGACTTCACAAGTGACATTGAAGAGTACATGAGACGTCAACATAATATTTTGGTTGGTGAGCGTACTGCAGAACAAATTAAAATCCAAGTAGGTTCGGCATTAACAGAACTTGAAGAAGATAAAATTCCAGATCCTTATGCCGTTCGTGGTAGAGATTTAATGACAGGAATTCCAAAAGAAATTTTAATTACATATTCTGAAATTGCACATGCTTTAGATAAATCTGTTTCTAAGATTGAAGAAGCAATTTTGAGCGCATTAGAGATGACTCCTCCCGAGTTATCTGCGGATATTTATAAAACAGGAATCTACCTTGCAGGTGGAGGATCAATGTTGAGAGGATTGGATAAGAGGATTTCTTTGAAAACGAAATTACCAGTTCATATTGCTGAAGATCCGTTAAGAGCAGTAGCGAGAGGGACGAGTATTGCCCTTAAGAATATTGACAGATTCCAATTCTTAATGAGATAATAACGCAAAAGGCCTAAATGATAAATGCGAAGACTGCTCAAATTCTTAAAGAAATTTAGAGATTTCATCATCTTTTTCTTGGTGCAGGTATTTGTATTAGGCCTCTTTTTTAACTCTAAAAATTATCATAAGGCAACTGTGATGAACACTTCGTCAGGCCTTGTTGGTTGGTTTGTTGAGAAAAAGCACAATATCACTAAACATTTTGACCTGTCAGATGCTAATGATAGTCTGGCTATAGAGAATGCAGAGCTGCGCAAACAACTTCCCGAAAGCTTTTATAGATTACAAGACCGTGTGTATTATGTAAATGATACGATTTATGAACAGCAATACGAATATGTGCCTGCTGCTGTCATCAACTCTTCTGATAACAAACGGGATAATTACTTCACAATCAACAAAGGAAGAAAAAGTGGAATTTCTGATGGTATGGGCGTGATTTCTAAAGATGGAATAGTTGGTTTTGTTGTTGACGCTTCTGATCATTATGCGATTGTGAAAACAGTGCTTTCTGAGGATATTAACATTTCTGTTAAGCTCGAAAAAAACAATGAGCATTGGTTGTTAAAATGGGACGGTGAAGACAATCGAATCGCTCAACTGAATGGTGTTACGAGAGATATTGACATCAAAGAGGGAGATGAAATTGTTACCAGAGGGAACAAGGGGATTTTCCCTGAAGGACAATTAGTAGGGACAGTTAAAAACTTGTATTCTATTGACGGGAAATCGACATTAAACGTTAACATAGATCTAGGAGTTAATTTCAACTCTTGTTATCATGTATATATAGTAAAGAACTTTTTAATGAATGAACAAGCCGCTCTAGAAGGCGACTTATTGACTGATGAATGATAAATGGGTAAAATATGGTTTGATTTTTCTACTGATTGTTCTTATTCAGGGATTAGTGGTGAACAATATTCAGTTAAATGAATATTTTAACCCCATGGTGTATCCCATCATGATCATGATGTTGCCTTTTGAGCTTAATGCCATTGTGACAATGGGTGTAGCTTTATTGTTGGGAATTAGTGTTGATGCCTTTTCGAACACATTTGGCTTGCATGCATCTTCTGCTCTGTTTATTGGGTATTTGAGACCTACTATAATGAAATACATCCAACCAAAAGAGGGATACGATTCTTCATTATTACCAAGTATTCAGGATATGGGAACGGCCTGGTTTCTCACATATGTCTCGGTTATTATTTTTGCACATCACCTGTGGTTTTTCACTTTTGAAATTCTACGCTTTGATCTATTCTTATTGATTTTGGGGAAAACTTTCTTGTCTTTCTTCTTCTCAATATCTCTTATTATTTTGTTTCAATACATTTTCTACAAACCATCTAAGAAATGAGGAATATTGACAACAGAAAATATGTTATTGCGCTCATTTTCATACTGATTCCACTCATTTTCTTAGTGAGGTTATTCTACATGCAAGTAGTAGATGATAAATGGAAGGA
>JBLFXO010000177.1:0-7559 GCA_047609865.1 Arenicella sp. | reverse complement strand
TTGACTGGTCTGGCTTATGACATGGATTATTATGACCAATCTGAATTCATTCATCATTTTTATAAAATTACTGGAGTAAATCCAAAAAGATTCTTTTTTGATTTGGTAAGCTATGGAGATAAGAGCACGTATTGGGCACCAGAAAAGTAGTGTCCCAAAAAACCAATTTAATGGGTTAGATGTGTCGTAACTTTGTCTTGAAATAGAATTAAAAACAATAATTATGAATCACTTATTCTCCAAAATTGCCTGCTCAGCTTTACTTCTTTGTTCAGTCAATGGGTATTCTCAAGTAATTACAGAATATTTAAATACTGAAGAGGAAATTCCAGTTTTCGGACAACCGTCATGCGGAGCTCATCATTTGATAGAGCATATGGACGATAAAGCGCCAGGTGCCATGGAACTTTCTAACGGAATGATGGATCACTTGATGCACATCATTAGTAGTCAACAAGAAGACAGAAACTATGTTGACTTATATGTGATTCCGGTAGTATTTCACGTGCTGTATAATACACCTGAAGAGAACATTCCTGATTCTGTTCTTTTCAATCAAATAGAGGTTTTGAATGATTGCTTTAGAAGATTTAATGAGGACGCAATTAATTTAAGACCAGAGTTTCTAGACCTTGTTGGTGATTCTAAAATTCAATTTGAATTAGCAATTGATGACCCTTTTGGTTCTCCAACAACAGGAATCACAAGAACAGCAACCACTGTTGAAAATTTTGGAGGAATCTTACCTTACAACTCAGGACAAAGCGCTGAAATTCAAGCTTGGGTAGATGATAGCTTGTACTACAATATGTTCAGATTAACAGAGACAGCTCTTGGCGGTGAAGACGCTTGGGACACTGAAGAATATCTAAATATTTGGATGGGAGATTTAACAATTTACGAGCCATTAATCGGAAATGCTGAGGAGCTTGTTTTCTTTGCTCTGGCCACTCCACCAATTAGTCATACAAGCTGGCCAGCCAGCATTACTGACCCTATCGCTGGATTTGAGCAAGGCGTGCTAATGCATTATGTAAATGTTGGAGCAAATAATCCTAACTCCTTCGCTGCGCCTTACACGGCTTACAATGGTTTAACCACAACAGGAAAAATAATGGTTCATGAAGTTGGTCACTATCTAGGATTAAGACACATTTGGGGAGATGGCGGTTGTAATGATGGCGACTACATAGCTGATACCCCTAACAGTAACAATTCAAGTAACTGGGCATGCAATCAATCAGCCAACTTTTGCATTGATGATATCAATGGAGTTGATTTACCAAACATGGTAGAGAACTACATGGACTACTCAAGCGCTAGTTGCCAGAATTCATTTACAATTGGGCAATCCGATATGATGCGAGCTGCTATTTTGACTTACAGACCAGACTTGGCAGAGGTAATCTCAACTGTTAGTTTGGATGAAAGTGTAAATCTTGATGAAATAAACGTTTACCCAAATCCTACAAGAGGTAAATTATTTGTCAACCTTGGTAATAATTCTTCTTCGGGCGAAATAATTGTAAAAAACACCTTAGGTCAAATAATTTTAATTGAAAACTCTCTTCAATCTCAGATAGCGGAATTAGAAATTGATGCTCCTAAAGGAATCTATTTTCTTACTGTAAACCTTGATAATGAGGCAAGTCAAACAATCAAGTTTATCATTGAATAGTATGCATGCATAAAACTTTATAACAATCACAAATTCAAATTGTTAGCGTCTCTCTTGATTTATTAAAATTAGATTGTTTTCGCATTGATTTTTTACGATATTTGCTCCAATAACATCTGTTGGTTGTGAATAAATGATAAAACTCTATAACTCTATAAACAAGCTTGCTGTCTTAGTGGCTTTGCTTCTATTGACATTCGTTTCTTGTCAGGAAGCTGTGGTAGAAACTGAAACAATTCAAGCCCCTCTTGAAGACACTCTCATTGAAGAGATTGAGGTAATCAACACCTTTGATTTAGCAATAGATGAAGAAATTGTAAGAAACATTCAAGATTTAGTTGACGCCAAAGCAGAACGAACTCACATTACAATTTATGACGGTGAACTAGAAACGGTGCTAGACAATGGTATCGTATTCAGAGGGTTAGAAAAGGACATTGCTTATGAAGCTTTTGACACATTCTCAGATGAGGTACGCACTGAAGGCAACTATATGTTCCTCACTAGCATTGATTACGACAAGGATTGGAATTCCTTTTTTGACGTTGCCATCTTGCCTTGCGACAATCAATTTGACCTTATTAAATTGTTGAATACAGAAGGTATCGATCAAGATATTAGCAATGATGAAATTCTGGAACAAATGAGAACATGGGACAAAGAAATTGGATTTAATTTAGTGTATTGTGACAATACTGGAATTGATGCATACATGGAAAATATGCCTACAGACTTGAATAAATTTGCAAAAGAGGTTGATTCATTTTGTCCCTATATAATAGCAGAAGACGCCGGAACTGTTGAGGCGTACATTGAAGAACTAAAAGAAGATAAGTACTTCTATCTTTGGTGGGGACTGAGCTTTAAGCATGAATCGTTTTAGGGATAATATCAGATTGTTGTCAAATAAAAAGAAGTTCAATAAGTTGATGCCCATCAATCGTAAACCGACATGGAGAAAAAGAAGTATATGCATCTCCTCCTAAAATGGAAGCATCAAGGTTGCCAGTGTATACAGTGATCTACGCCTATCCTAAAAAAGGGAAAATGCATAAGAAGGAGACATGGCAGATTAGATCAATAAGAACCGAGTACGGCTTAAGACTTCAGAACATCCAAAGCTAATTATCACTGCCAACCCAAGAATGCTGATCAACAAAAATTAATCAATTGCCTTCCTAGGTGCAGATACGTATAGAATTGAATATTTTAAGACGAATTCAAGTATCATACTAGAGTTGCCTGCCTTAACTTTAGGAAAAGCCCAAATCTTTTCAAATGAAGTATCTCTATTTTTCTTTCTTATTAGCAATTGCAAGCCACTCTAACTTCGCCCAAACCACCTTGATTCCTGATGTGAATTTCGAACAAGCACTTATTGACCAAGGTTATGATACAGGGCCTGCAAACGGAAGCGTGTTTACAGATAGTATTAACACTTTGACGAATGTAAACCTCAATGGCAAATCAATCTCAGATCTATCCGGAATTGAAGATTTCACAGCTGTCGACATACTTGATTGTAGCAATAATCAATTAAGTGCCCTAGATGTTTCAAACAATCTATTACTGCACGGGCTAGTATGCTTCTCAAATCAGCTCACCACGCTGGACTTATCCAACAACACTGATCTCATTGGATTTGATTGTTCTTACAATCAAATTACTTCACTCGACCTGTCTACAAATATTAATCTGACGTCAATAGTTTGTGCTGGAAATGATATCCCTTCTTTAGATATTAGTAGCCTTCCAGAGCTGGCATACATAGATTGTGCATTTAATAATTTAACATCCATAGATTTCAGTCAAGCACCCTTTTTAATTCATGTAGAGATCTCTTCAAACAATATCCCGACTTTAGATTTTTCAAATAATCCTGATCTTAATCTCTTATACTGCGATTCCAATGGACTTACTGATATAAATGTTTCTCAGAATACTAAGTTGCGTTATCTCAATTGTGTCGTCAACGACATAACTTCTCTGGATGTCACTAATTGTGACAGTTTGAGATATCTTTACTTTACTGATAACCAGCTCACTCAAATTGATGTGAGTCAAAACCCTAATCTAAGAGACTTCTTTTGTGAGGGCAATCAAATTGAGATGCTCAATTTCGAAAATAACATCATGTTAAACTGGATAGTCTGCAATGACAACAAATTGAAATGCCTTAAAGCCAAGAATGGATTCAATAATGACATGTTTGGTATAGTGTCATTTAATAACCCAAATCTTAATTGTATTGAAGTTGATGACCCAATGTATGCCGCTTTAAACTGGCAAAATGTCGCTAGTAATGCCATTTACAGTGGTGATTGCGGAGAAAGCTGCATCATGGGATTTGAGAAAAAAGAAGAGCTGTCCATTTCTATTTATCCAAATCCAGTTACAAATGGTATCCTAAACATTGAAAATCAATCAGACTATTTGGATTTCACCATTTACAATTCAATTGGTCAGGTTCTTCAGTCCGGACGCACATTAAATCAAATTGACGGGAGCAATCTAGCCAATGGCTCTTACTTGCTTGAACTTAGAATCAGTGAAAAATTTCAAATACAGAAATTTGTAATTCACTAATAGCTTGAATTTCTATGCAAAGGAAGTGTCTCAATTAACTATCTTCGCGCCAAATGATAGACTTACCAGACGTTCAAACATCAAAAATTGCGATTAAGCTTAAACCAAGTTCAGAAGTCTTGGTTAAAAAAGGACATCCATGGGTGTTTGATCAAAGCATAATTAAGCAAAATAAAAAAGGTAAGTCAGGAGATTTGGCTATCATATTTGACGGCAGGAATAATAAGTTCATGGCGGTTGGATTTTACGATCCTTCTTCCCCTATTCGAATTAAGGTGATGCAAGCTAACAAGCCTGCAAACATCAATGCTGAATGGTTTGCTGCGAAAGTGAATGAAGCTTATCAAAAGAGACTTCCATTATTAGAAACAGATACAAATAGCTATAGATTAATTTATGGTGAAAATGATAATCTACCTTCATTCGTAGCGGATGTTTATGCTAACGTTTTAGTTGTGAAATTATATTCCTCTTTTTGGTTTTATTACCTAAAGGATATTCTTCCTGAATTGATTAAAGTTAGTAAGGCAGATACCACTGTTTTGAGAATGAGCAGAAACGTTCAAAAAGAATACAATGAGTTCGGATTGAAAGATGGACAAATATTGGACGGAGAACTAGAGGACGAAGTGATCAAATTCAAAGAGCATGGAGTTAACTTCTCAGCGAACGTAATTCACGGTCACAAAACTGGATACTTTCTAGATCACAGAGCCAACCGTAAAAAGGTAGGTGAAATGTCTGAGGGTAAAACTGTCTTGGACGTCTTTTCTTATGCAGGTGGATTCTCTGTTCATGCATTACAAGGCGGAGCAAAAGAAGTCACCAGTTTAGATATTAGCGGACCCGCCCTAGAAATTGCTAAGAGCAATGCCCTCTTAAATAAATTCTCTGGCAAACATGATACTATTGTAGGTGATGCCTTTGATGAAATGAATCTATTAGCTGAGCAAGGAAAGAAATATGACTTAGTAGTTGTTGACCCTCCTTCATTCGCTAAAAGTGCCGCTGATGTTGAGAAAGCCATTGGTGCCTACAAAAGATTAACTACGCTCGGAACTCAATTAGTTCAAAAAGGAGGAACATTAGTTCTGGCATCTTGCAGCTCAAGAGTCACAGCTGAAGTCTTCTTTGATTTAGTTGAAGACATCCTGAAAAAGAAAGGTCTTAACTACTCTATTTTAGACAAAACGACTCATGACATTGATCATCCAATTGGATTCAAAGAAGGTGCTTATTTGAAGTGCGTTTATATTCAAGTGAATTAGACAACTCAATGAGAAGTTGAACTTAGATTTATGTCAAATTCTTCTTGATTCTCAACGAATAATAATTCGTATTTACTAAGTCCATCAAAAACTATTAATGTTCAGTTGTTTCATTGTACATTGATTTCATGAACGCAATAAAGAATAAAATTATGATCTGCGCAGCGTGCGTGGTATTAGTGATTTGCATAGTTGGCTGTAATTCTTATGCAAATGACCCGCCGCATAGTGAAATCAATTCCATTGAAAGTTCTGTAGATTTAATAAAAGAACAGGTCACTTCACTTGTTCCACCCCACACAACTCCCTTAGACACAACAGACGTTTATGATGTTTCACTTAGGGATAACTTCTTCATCAGAGAAGGAAACTACCTAATACTAGATGAAATTTTTGGGAAAGGTGATCTAATCAACTCAGAAAAACACTGTCAAAAGGGATATGAGCTTGAAGATGCTTGCGTTACCATTCATCATTATGCCGCAAATCCAAAATCAATGACCGATAAAGTCAAACTCCTTCTAAATCAAACCATATATGTAGGTGACCTCAGTACGGATATTCTTGAATCGACCACTTTAGAATTCAGAACATTGAATGAAGAATTAAAGGACAGCTTAATCGGAATTTGGATAGCGAAAGAGTATTGTGAAGAATCATATTATTGGTCTGGAGGTGAAGAACGTTTTAGCAAAGATCATTCAGTTGTGCTCATTGAAGGAAATCACGGATCTGAAGATGATTTTGGTTGGGCAATAATGTCAGACAAGAAACCCAAGATATACGAATCTGACAAGCTGGAAGGTGAAGCAACACAGGAACTCTTTTTAGAAGTCAATGATCTTGAGTATTATAGATATAGCTCAAGAGCAATGACTTTTGATTTTGAAGAAACGCATCTTGTGGTTACTTATAACATCCAGGATGAATGTGGCCACGAGTATTTTCAAGATGTAATGTTTTGGAAAAAAGACGGAGCAGGATACATTTTGATACAAGAGCTTAATCAAGTTCCACTTGTAATTTTTGACCTTGATTGGGATGGTGAATACGATATTCTATATGATGAACCTGAATATTTTGAAACGCATGATTTCATTGGAATAGATTATCCAAATTGTTATATTTCTGACACAGACACTGTTTGGACTTGTGGTTGTTAAGAAAGTGAAGAATCAGTTTTCTAATAATTGAATCCAACAACTTAGCCCTATTTCATTTCCATTTTGTACTTTAGTTAGATGTCAGAGAATCAGGATAAAATTGACGAGTTATTAAAAAAGCTTGATTTATTAATCAATCAACAAGAAGCTTTTTCTAAAGAGATTAACAGCATTAAAGCTGAAGTCAATCTTATCAATCCTAAAAGCGAAGAAACCCTTTCAACAATTGGAGAAATTACAAGTCCGCAATCTGACGAATCGCCGACTACGGTTGTTGACACTCCTGACCCAAATCTTGATCAGGACGATTTAAAAATTAAAGCAAAAGTATTTCCTAATAGCACCAATCGCATTAGTTGGTTGAAGGTAAATCCTATTGACAATATCAAGGATACCGGCATAAGTACTGAAACGAAAACGACTTCGAAAGGAACGTCTTATACTAGTTTCACTCTCATCTTTGAAGGAACAACATATGAAATGTGTTTCGTTGAAAAAGGAAAATGGTTCTTGAGAACTGCTGACGGTGAGAGCATCTTATTAGGTCTTTTTAAGAATTCGGGAACCTCACTGCAAATAGCAAAAGGTGCTGCCAAAGACAGTGTTGTACAAAGCGATTCTGTGCTTGCTAATACACTCAAAGTACTGGAACTTTCAATTGGTGAATTAAGAGGTGCGGCTGGTTCAACAGCAAGGGCTGCTGAATTCAAAGAAGCGAATGCTGTCAAAAAAGCCAACGAAAAATCCGATTTAGAAAAATTTATCGGGGCCAATCTCATCACGGTAATCGGAATCATCATCCTCTTTATTGGAGTTGTATTCGGAGTTAAATACTCTATTGATCACAATCTGATTAATCCACTA
>JBLFXO010000176.1:0-7658 GCA_047609865.1 Arenicella sp. | reverse complement strand
TTCATAAAGTTAGGTTGTCAAATCTTATGTGGTGTTATTCTTGTTAGTACAGGTAATTCTATTCAAATTTTCAGTCAGGATTGGTTGAACATATCGCTCACCATATTTTGGGTAGTTGCGATTATGAATTCCATTAATATGTTGGATAACATGGATTCCATCACTACAACGGCTTCTATCTTTATTATTCTCACCATTTTAGGAATCTCGCTGCCTTTCTCTCTCACAAACAATGTTGATTTATTTCTATTAATTACCATGCTTGGCTCTCTGGCAGGATTTTTAATATTCAATTGGAATCCAGCAAAGATGTTTATGGGCGATACAGGCTCACAGTTTATAGGAATGTTCCTGGCTTACTATTCTATCAAGTTCCTTTGGAACAGAGGTGTTGATGACGGTGAGTTTTCAGTGTTTTCGAATTTAACATTAGTCCTTGTTGCTTTCAGTGTGCCAGTCGTTGATACGGCTTTTGTGGTGATGAGAAGGTTGAATAGAAAACAAAGTCCAATGATTGGGGGTAAAGATCACACTACCCATGTCTTGTCTTACTTTGGATTATCGGATAAACAAGTCGGGTATATTTTTGTTGTACTGGCCATCTTGTCCTCCATGCTGGCTTACAATATTGCCAACTTCATTCCTCACGGATCTCTGTCTTTGATTCTAATGTGGTTGTATGTCGGAATGCTTCTGGTAATATTTATCAGCATTGCAAAAAAGACATCAAAAATGAAAAAAAAGAAATAGTCTATCAATTTGTTCTTTGTGTTGCGTAAATTTATTGTCACGCACAAACAAACATGACCAAAGACCTTTCACAAGAAGAATTTATTGAAATTTACGGTGCCAAAGAGCACAACCTAAAGAATATAAGCCTCAAAATTCCTAGGAATAAATTGGTTGTATTTACTGGTTTGTCTGGTAGTGGGAAGTCTTCTTTGGCATTTGACACCATTTTTGCAGAGGGTCAAAGAAGATATCTTGAGACTTTTTCAGCCTATGCTCGCCAATTCTTAGGAGGATTAGAAAGGCCAAATGTTGATGAGATTCTTGGATTGTCACCAGTAATATCTATTGAGCAGAAGACTGTGAATAGAAGTCCAAGGTCAACTGTAGGTACTGTTACAGAAGTGTATGACTTCATGAGGCTGTTGTTTGCGAGGGCTGGTGAAGCCTATTCGTACAACACTGGTGAAAAGATGGTGAAGTATTCTGATCAGCAAATCATTGATTTGATTGTTGAACAATATTCGGGTAAAAAAATTGTCATTCTGGCTCCTAAGGTAAAAGGTAGAAAAGGACATTATAGAGAGCTTTTTGAACAAACAGCAAAGTTGGGTTATTCAAAAGTTCGTGTTGATGGTGAGATACAAGATATTAAAAGCGGAATGCGACTTGATAGGTACAAGATTCATGACATTGAAATTGTTGTGGATAGAATTCAAGTATCGGAAGAACATAAAAATAGAGTAACTCAGGCAGTTCAAGCTGCCTTAAAATATGGGGCAGACGTGATGATGGTGCAAGATCATGAGTCTGGAGATGTGAGACAATTTAGTCGTTTTTTGATGTGTCCTACCACTGGAATTTCTTATGCAGAGCCAGAGCCAAATTTATTTTCATTTAACTCACCTTACGGAGCTTGTAAGAAATGTTCTGGTTTAGGTATTATCTCAGAGATAGATTTGAAGAAGGTAATTCCGAATGATAAGCTGAGTATTAAAGAAGGAGCCATTGAACCTCTCGGAAAACTAAAGAACAATTGGTTCACTAGTCAAATTGAATTTGTACTACAGGCCTACGGTCATGAGCTGAAAGATCCTATTAACAAAATTCCTGAAGAGATTATTAATAAATTACTTTTTGGATTTGAAGATGTTTTGGAGATTGATGGTTTGAACAAAAACTTCTCTTTTCAAGGTATAACAAATTACTTAGTGAAGCAATTTCAAGAAAGTCCATCACCCGCAGTGAGAAAGTGGGTAGAGAATTTCATGAATAAAAAAGAATGTGATGTTTGCAAGGGTTCTAGGCTTAGAAAAGAAGCTGCTTACTTCATGATTGCTGAAAAAAACATTGGTGATTTGGCGAATAATGATTTGGCAAGCCTCCAAAAATGGTTTCTTGAATTGAATGATAAATTGTCTGAAAGGCAGAGAGCAATAGCATCCGAAATATTGAAAGAAATCAATAACAGAATAAGGTTCTTGATGGATGTTGGTTTACATTATTTATCTCTTAATAGGTCTTCAAAGTCTTTGTCAGGTGGAGAAGCTCAACGTATTAGGCTGGCAACTCAAATTGGATCTGAACTCGTAAATGTCTTATATATTTTAGATGAGCCTTCCATAGGTCTTCATCAGAGAGATAATGAACGTTTGATTAAGTCACTAAAGAGGCTGAGAGACGCAGGTAATTCAGTCATTGTTGTAGAGCACGATAAAGAAATGATGGAAGAATCTGACTTTATTGTTGATATTGGACCAAAAGCAGGAATTCATGGTGGATATATCGTTCAGGCTTGCTCATTGGATGAATTGAAAGCTGGAGAAAGTACAACAGCGGGTTATTTGAAAGGTGAATTAAGTATTGAAATCCCTAAGAAGAGAAGAAAAGGGAACGGAAAATTCATAGAGCTTAAAGGCGCTTCAGGACATAATTTGAAAAATGTTAATGTGAAATTTCCCTTAGGGACGTTCACTTGTGTGACAGGAGTCTCGGGAAGTGGTAAGTCTTCATTGATCAACCAAACTCTCTATCCAATTCTCAATAAGCACATTTACAGAGGAGTTAAAAGACCTCTGGATTATAAGGAGATTAAAGGATTAGAACATATTGATAAAGTAATTGATATTGATCAGTCTCCGATTGGAAGAACGCCAAGATCAAATCCGGCAACTTACACTGGTATGTTTACGGATGTTAGAAATCTGTTTGCCAGCATTAATGAATCGAAAATAAGAGGATACAAAGCCGGTAGATTTAGTTTTAATGTAAAAGGAGGTAGATGTGAAACCTGCAGAGGTGGAGGATTGAGAGTGATTGAAATGAATTTCTTGCCAGATGTTTATGTTGAATGTGAAGAGTGCCAAGGAAAAAGATATAATAGAGAAACACTTGAGGTTAGATTCAAAGGAAAGAACATAAATGATGTTTTAGAGATGACGATAGAGGATGCTGCAGTATTCTTTGAATCCATCCCAAAAGTGAAACGAAAATTAGATACGCTCAATTCAGTTGGATTAGGATATATTAAACTGGGTCAGCCCTCTACAACTGTTTCAGGAGGCGAAGCGCAGAGAATAAAATTAGCTTCAGAATTATCAAAAAAATCAACAGGACAAACGTTCTATATTTTGGATGAGCCTTCGACAGGGCTGCATTTTGAGGACATTAAAATGTTGTTAGATGTTCTGCAAAGATTGGTTGAAGATGGTAATACAGTCGTGGTAATTGAACACAATTTGGATATTGTCAAAGTCGCGGATTATATCATTGATGTAGGACCAGATGGAGGAGTTAATGGCGGTGAGATTGTCGGGACAGGAACTCCAGAACAATTCATTAAAAAATTCGAAACAGAGACTTCAAGATTCCTTAAGCAAGAGTTTTAAATCGTCTATCAATTTCTTGAGCCAACTTTTTGGCAGATTCTGGACAATCTCTGAACCATAATTCGGGTTCTATCAATTCAACTTCTCCAACAGCAAGGTTATTGTTGTTATCCCAAACAACATCAACTCTAGCGTAGGCTGGGAGTGGAGTACAACTTTTAGCAACCTTCTCCGCAAATTCAATTTCATCTACTGAAGCTTTGTAGTCTTCTACTGATCCACCAAAATCATCTTGAACCCTGTAATCTCCTGATTTAGCTTTCTTTAAAATGGAGTGTGTGTATTCTCCTGCGATTACAATGTGGGAAACTTCACCTTTCTCTGTGATTGATTCAATAAATGGCTGAAGCAGGAAAGCTTCCTTCGCAATTAGCTCACTAAATATGGTTTCGTGACTTTCAACGTTCTCCGGCTTAATTAAGTAAGTATGTCTAGCTCCACCTGAAACACAAGGTTTAAGAACAGTTTTAGTCCATCCCAAATCAATATGAATTTGATTTAATGTTCTCGTTTCCCCTTTTTCAATAAAGTAAGATTCAACTATAGGAACCCCATCATCACCCAACTCTTTGAGATAATGCTTATCAATATTCCAAATGATTTGTTCTATTGGATTGACAAATGTTGTCTTTGATTTAACTTCTTTCATCCACTGTGAAAATTCTTCGTAACGGTGAAAATAATCCCAAATTGTTCTGAAAACACACATTTTGATTTCACTCCAATCTTGCTTTGAATCCGACCAGTCAAGTTTGGCAACAGAATAACCTAAATCTTCTAGTTCTTTCTGAAGCATTCCATCTTCTTTCAGAATTTGATCAATGTACCAGTCTGTTTTTGAAGGGTTAACGTATTGAGCTTCAGTTAAAATTGCGATATCATATTTTGCCATAATCTTCTTTTGAAATTTTATAAAAGACGGAGTCTTCAATTCCTTCACACGTATCTTTTTTCCAGAACTTCATTCCAGTTTTATAGAGAACGTTCAAAGATCTCATATTGTCTTTTGCCGTTCTGCCAATTATTTCTTCTAAATCATATTCTTTGAAACCAATTTCGATTGATTTCAAAGAAGCCTCTGTTGCGTACCCAAATCCCCAATGTTTTTGAGCCAGTCTATATCCGAGATCTACTGTTCCGTCTTCAAGTAATTTGAGTCCACACCAACCAATTAATTCATTGGTCTTTTTTAGCCCAACAGTCCATCTTCCAAATCCAGTTTTTGAGTATGGATCATAAGATTCTAAGAATTCTTTTGAGGCTTCAATTGACTCAAAATGAACATCACCAGTGTGCTTCATTACTTCCCAATCGAGATTTAACTCATAATAGAACGCAGCATCCTCAATAGAAAACTCTCTAAAAAATAATCGCTCGCTTGTGAAAAGTGTTGGTTTCAAAAGTTAAAACTTAGGGTGTTTCTTAGTGTGTAATTTGTCTTTCTAATTCCTTCAATATCTCTGTTATCGTGAGTAATTGAATAGACTAATTTAAAACTTAAATATTTATTAATCTTAAACCTGAAGTATGTTTCATTCGAGAATCTATAAAATCCAGCATTCAGAATCTTTGGTTGCAAGTAAGTTATCGTATTCATACCAACGCTTTCACTAAATTGTCCATCAAAAGAAACGTACGAAGTTGATAGGATATCTGCAGAACTTCCATTATCAATGAGTTCTTCATATTCTCCCATGAAGCCGGTACCTGCACTCAGTTGATAGTTCTCTTGATCAATCAGATTGAACCTGAACCCCGTTCCTAAAAGTAATCTCAAATTGATTTTTTGAATCTTATTGAATTGTCCCTGTTGAAAAGCTTCAAAGCTAACTTTGCTGGAGTCAGTTAGTCTATAGTTGTATCGTAAATGCTCATAACCCTGATTGATAAAACTGTCATCTTTCGATTTTACGAAAGAATGATCAGTGACGACTAAGCCATGATGCTGTCCTCTCAAATATCCAATTCTAAGTTTATCGCCTATTTGAAAAAGCTCTTTAGCGTTCATTGTGAAATTGAGGTTCAAATCAATACTCCCCGTGAAGCCTTGTTTATTCTCACTCAATCTTTTGTTTTCAATGTTCACTATTTGTCCATACGAGCTCAATGTCGATAGCAAAAGTAATAATAACAAATGTTTCATGATGTTATCAGAGATTTTTGAGCCAATTGTTAGCGTCAGATTCAGAAGTAAAGATTTCAACGGGATGTGTACCACTCATTACTGCTGCAGCCGCTTTGATATATTCTAAAGTCTTCGGACTTTTCGCTACTAAAGCTTCACCTATTTTAGGTCTTACTCTTTCAGTAAGATATCTTTCGCCAATGTCTCTACTTATTTCAATTTCTCCTTCAAAAACTACCATTAATCTTAGTTCAGAGAGATCTTCTGTTTCTAGTATTGCCGAATATTTATCTCGAGTTTTCTCAAGATGTAGAGGGTTTAATAGTGCTTTTTCGCGATAGCAGGTTCTCAAGAAGTTTTTTCCTATGATGGAAATTTCTGCATTATCAACTTTGTAATCCATTTGTGAGTTTGGGTAAAAAAGAAGGCCTTCATTTCTGAAGGCCTTAAATATGTTTTAAGCGTTAACGCCTAGCACTTCGGCCATCTTCTTGCCTATGTCTGCCGGAGAGTCAACTACGTGAATTCCGTTTGCAGTTAAGATTCTTTTCTTGGCAGCTGCGGTGTCATCTTCGCCACCAACAATTGCACCAGCATGTCCCATTGTTCTACCAACCGGAGCAGTTTCACCAGCAATAAATCCAACAACTGGCTTGCGATTTCCATCAGCGCTAACCCATTCAGCAGCTTGTGCCTCAAGATTTCCACCTATCTCACCAATCATTACGATTCCGTGAGTGTCAGGATCATTCATCAACAATTGAACAGCTTCCTTAGTAGAAGTTCCAATGATTGGATCTCCACCAATTCCAATTGCAGTAGTTACTCCTAAACCAGCTTTTACAACTTGGTCAGCAGCTTCGTATGTTAGAGTACCTGATTTAGATACAATTCCAATATTTCCTTTTTTGAAGATGAATCCTGGCATGATACCAACCTTCGCCTCATCAGCAGTAATTACTCCTGGGCAGTTAGGTCCAATTAATCTACAATCGAAGCTAGAAATGTATTCCTTAGCTATAATCATATCCTTAACAGGAATTCCTTCAGTAATTGCGATAATAACTTTGATACCACCGTTTGCAGCTTCCATAATTGCATCTGCAGCAAATGCTGGAGGAACAAAGATGATTGAAACGTCAGCTCCAGTTTTATCAACCGCGTCAGCAACAGTATTAAAGACAGGGCGGTCTAAATGAGATTGACCACCTTTTCCAGGAGTTACACCACCAACAACGTTTGAGCCATACTCAATCATTTGACCTGCATGAAACGTTCCTTCTCCACCTGTGAATCCTTGAACTATAATTTTTGAATCTTTATTAACTAATACTGACATAGATTTTCTTTTGCAATTGTGAGCATAAAAATATGTTTTTGAATCCGTAAAACAAAGTCAAAGTGAAATAAGATTTCATTTAATTAATGTTTGTTGATTTAACTGCTTAATTTTGAGACATGAAATTTGAAAATCCTGAAGATACAATCTGTGCCTTGTCTACACCACAAGGGATTGGAGCGATTTCTTTGATTCGCCTCTCAGGTAAAGATTCAATTACCATAATTGACTCTGTTTTTTCCAAATCTATTCTCAATGTTGAATCTCATACGGCGCATTTCGGAACGATAAAGAATGGTGACATGATTTTGGATGAAGTCTTAGTGACAGTCTTCAAAAATCCAAACAGCTTTACGGGTGAAAACCTCATTGAAATAGGATGTCATGGGTCTCCTTTCATTCAAGCACAAATATTAAAGCTTGTTATCGGTAAGGGCGCAAGGTTAGCCGGCCCGGGAGAATTCTCAATGAGAGCTTTCTTTAACGGTAAGATGGATTTGTCTCAAACTGAAGCCATTGCTGATTTGATCGCTTCGGGTTCAGAGAGAGCACATAAGTTGGCTATTCATCAGATGCG
>JBLFXO010000175.1:0-7666 GCA_047609865.1 Arenicella sp. | reverse complement strand
GACGGAGTTTATAAGTCTGTTGATGGCGGAGGTTCATGGGAAAACATGGGGCTTGAAAAATCAGAGCACATTTCTAAAGTAATTGTTGACCCAAGAAATTCAAATGTAGTTTATGTTGCCGCTTATGGTCCACTTTGGTCTGATGGTGGTGAAAGAGGGGTCTATAAAACAATTGACGGTGGAGAGAATTGGGAAAGAATTCATTTCATCTCAGATAAAACTGGAAGTTGTGATTTGATTATGGATCCTAATAACCCTGATGTATTATATGAAGCGGTTCATCAAAGAAGAAGACATGTTTTTACTTACATTGGAGGGGGAGAAGAAAGTTCACTTTACAAAACTGAAGATGGCGGAAAGACGTGGAACGAAATCGCGACTGGCTTACCTTCAGGAAAAATGGGAAGAATTGGTTTAGCAATATCACCTGTAGACAATAACTATGTTTTCGCAATCATTGAAGCGGAAGGTGATAAAGGAGGATTCTTTAGATCTACTAATAAAGGTTTGAATTGGTCAAAGAGAAGTGACTATAAGACTTCAGGAAACTATTACCAAGAAATTATTTGTGATCCAGTTGATAAGGATAAGATTTTTTCAATGAGCACTTGGTTGCATCATTCAGAGGATGGTGGAGCAACATTCAAGGCGACCGGAGAAAAAGGAAAGCACGTAGATAATCACTGTATTTGGATTAACCCTGACAATACTGATCAATGGATTGTTGGATGTGATGGCGGAGTTTATGAAACTTACGATCATGCAAGCACTTGGGAGTTCAAAGCTAATCTGCCAATCACTCAATTTTATAAAGTTGCCGTAGATAACGACAAGCCCTTCTATAATGTGTATGGCGGAACTCAAGATAACAACTCTTTAGGAGGGCCTTCAAGAACAACTAATAATGCAGGAATCCAAAATTCAGATTGGTATATCACTAATGGAGGTGATGGTTTTGAATCACAAGTTGACCCTGAAGACCCAAGCATTGTATATGCTCAAGCACAGTACGGATGGCTAGTGAGATTTGATCGTCAGTCAGGTGAGAAAACAGGAATCCAACCAATAGAAGGAAAGGACGAAGCTCCTTATCGTTGGAACTGGGATGCACCTTTAGTGGTTTCAAAACATGATCACAAAAGAATTTATTTTGCAGCAAATGTTGTATTTAAAAGTGACGATAGAGGGAATACATGGCAAACTATATCTCCTGACTTAACACGACAGTTAGACCGGAACAAAATGGAAGTAATGGGAGAAGTTCAATCTCCTGATGTCGTGATGAAAAATAAATCAACAACTATTTTCGGAAATATTGTAGCTCTTGATGAGTCTTCAAAAAACGAAAAGCTTTTATATGCAGGTACTGATGATGGCCTAATTCATGTAACTGCTGATGGCGGTGGAACATGGAACAAGAAAGATAATTTTCCTGGCGTGCCCTCAATGACCTATGTGAACATGTTATTGACTTCACAACATGATGAAGGAACAGTATTCGCTGCATTTAACAATCATAAAAAAGGTGATTTTAAGCCTTACTTATTAAAGAGTATTGACAAGGGTGAAAGCTGGGTGTCAATCGCAGGTGACTTGCCTGAAAGAGGATCGGTTTATGCAATTGCTGAAGATCATGTTAATCCAAATTTGTTGTTCGCAGGAACTGAGTTTGGTGTTTACTTCTCATTGAATGGAGGGACAAATTGGGTGCAATTGTCCGCTGGTTTACCAACCGTAGCTGTAAGAGATATCGCAATCCAACAAAGAGAAAATGATTTAGTTCTTGGGACATTCGGAAGAAGCTTCTACGTTTTAGACGACTATAGTCCTTTGAGAACATTAAGTGATGACTTCACGGACAAAGATGCGGCTATCTTCCCTGTGAAAACTGCTCTTCAATATGTTGAAATGAGTCCTCTTGGGGGAAGAGGGACTGGATCACAAGGTGCTTCTCATTATGCAGCTAAGAATCCTAAGTTTGGAGCGACATTCACTTATTACTTAAAAGACAGTCCAAAGTCATTAAAAGCACAGCGTCAAGAAAAAGAGAAAGAAGCTAAGAAAGATGGCGGCTCAATTACTTATCCTACTTATGATGAATTCGTTGCTGAAGATGAATACGAGAAGGCATATTTGTTATTTGTGATTAAAGATGATGCAGGTAATGAAGTAAATAGAATGAAATCAGGAGCTAAGAAAGGAATCAATAGAATCAATTGGAACTTAAGATATCCTGCTAGTGCACCTGTGAAATTGAGTCAAGGCAAAGTGGGCAGATATTCAAGTCCTGAAAGAGGATACTTTGTAATGCCAGGGAACTATACTGTTGAGATGTACATGTCAGACAATGGAGAGATAACTAAATTGACAGAAGCATCTCCTTTCAAGGTTGAGGCATTAGAAAATTCTTCTTTAGCAAGACAAACAGAAGCGAACGTTAACTTCAAGAAAGAAGTTGCCGAATTAAAAAGACAAGTTTGGGGTACTTCAAAGCAAGTAAGCGAATTGAATAATAGATTGAAATTCGTGAAGTCTGCGATTCAACAATATCCTGGAGCTGATCTTGAATGGATGAAAGAAGTGAAAGCAACAGAAACATTGGTTCATGACTTTAATATTGATTTATGGGGTGATAATCATAAGTCATCAAGAGATGTTGAGACTAAAACAACAACTGGTAGTAGAATTCAAATGATTCAATACCAAAGTTGGAACTCAACTTCAGATCCTACAACTTCTCACAGAGAGCAGTACAAAATTGCTTCAGAAGAGTATGTTGGATTGAAAGCAAGATTGGCTAAGATATCAGCGGCTGTTTTAAGTTTAGAAAACAAGCTGAACGAAAACGGAATTCCGTACACGCCGGCAAGACCTAATTTCAAAGAAGACTAAAGAGATTCTTGAAGAATACTTATTGAGTTTGGGCCTTCGTTAAAAAGAAGGTCTAGAATGGATGGGTTGGGATAGAAGCCATGTCGTTCTTCAAAAGTTTGAATGTAATGTTTGCTTTTGAAAGTTGATTCTTTTTTTGGGTGAAGCGACCTTCTGAAATCACCTTCAATAAAGTCATTGAACTCAGTTGTCTTTTTAACTCGCGCACTCAAGCCAATTTTTTGAATCAAGTGCTGTATCAGTTCAAAATTCAATTCTGCTAAGGTCTTGTAATCTCTTGAAAGCAAATCTTTAATCGCATCCCAGTAATATTCAAAATAAGGGGTATTCCTATAAGCACTTTCGATTGCTTTTAAATGATCTTTTCTCCAATCTTCAACATTACTTATTTCAACTTCATTAACTAAGGTTGATTTGCCACTGGGTCTAATGACCGGAACTGAAAGATCTAGATTACCATTGGCCGATAAAATAGTTGCTCTATTTCTAAACGTTTGTTTTTCATAGCGTTCAAAGCCATCTAAGAAAACGACATCATTCTTAAATAGTATTTTGAAATACTCAAGATTTGGAAAATATGAAGTAGGAAGGATTATCAATTATCTAATTTCAATGTGCAATTATTAATTTTTGAGTTCTAAATATATTCTCGATAATCGAAAACTCGAACAAACCTGAGGGATTAATAAGTTAATAAATAAATCTTTCAACTATTTGCTGATTCACTATTGCCTTTTGACTTCATTTGTCATCTCGCCTCGAAAACTCAAACAAACCAAAAGTCTTTGGCCAAATGATCCGAAACACTATAAACGAAAAACGTCATTTGTCATCTTGTCCGAAGCGAGCTTGCTCGCGCTACTCAATCTTCATTCATCAAATCGACAAAAACCAAGAGCGAAGCGAACCAACTTCCAGTAACCAGAATAAAAGCAAACTTTTATTCTATCCCATTAAACATTCTACTCCATCTCATTCCACCACCAAACATTCCTTCTTGCCCAACAGAGAGCCATGTGAATGCCGCGTGACCAACAACATGATCTTCTGGTACAAATCCCCAGAATCTAGAATCGGCTGAACCATTTCTGTTGTCACCCATCATCCAGTAATAATTTTGTTCAATAGTATATTTTTCAACTTTCTTGCCATCAATGTATATCCCATCTGCTCTTTCAGACAAAGCATGACCTTCATAAGCGTGAATGATTCGGCGATAAATAGCAATTGTTTTTGAATCTAATTCTACAACATCTCCTGCCTTTGGAATCCTTAATGGCCCAAAGTTGTCTTCTGTCCAATCATATTGAGGGTCATTTGGGAAGATTCTATAGTATGAATTGGCAGTGCCATTATTTATCTCTTCATTATAGACGCCTCTTTGCACTGGGTCGTGAAGCAACATGTATTGTGAGTTTTGCTCAATAATAGCCACTTCTACAGGCTTTTCAAGTGCCGCAGTGCCTAATATTAAGAAATGTTTATTAGGAATTTTTGTTTGTGGTTTCCCGCTTCGAGTTGGAAATTGCTTTTTTGATTCAGTAAATTGAGATTTAGACATTGGAATGGTAACTTCTCCAGTATTTTGGTCAAACCCGCATTCAGATACGCTTGCTCCAAAGTTCTTTTTAAACCAAGCATCTTCTGAAGCCGTCCATTCTCCACCAAAGGCTCCAGGGTTTGGATATCCTTTCAAAGTATAGTGGTATTGCATAGTTGGTGACTGCCAAGCTAATTTATCATTCACGAGTAATTCCTTGTCTTTGACCTCTATTACATCACCGGCAATTGCAACACATCTCTTGATGTAATTTTCTCTTTTGTCTACAGGTCTCACTAGGATTCCGCTGAATTCTGTAAAACCTTTTTCGTAATCTGCTCCAACTGTATTAGCAAAAGTTTTCCCTTCATTGACAAACTGATTTCTGGCCTTGTCTATGTAATATGTTTTATTGCTTTCAAATTCTTGGGCATTTTTTCCGGCCATCTTAAATGCTTCGTTCACTAACATTGAAGAATAGGTATGCCCTATCAATCCGTAAGGCATTCTAGGATCATTCAATGCGGAATCTCCTTGAGGGAAGTTGAATACAACCACGTCATTTCTTTCTACATCTCTGAAGCCCGGTAGTCTCGTATAAGGGATCGTTTGTAATCCAACATAAGATCTTACGTTCAATAAAGGTGCAAAGCTATTGTGAACCACTGGATAAGAAAAAGGTGTCATTGGTAATCTCGCCCCAAAAGTTAATTTATCTACGAACAGTTGATCACCTACCAATAATGTTTTCTCCATTGACCCTGTTGGAATCTTATAAGGTTCAAAGACATAAGTTCTAATTACTGAAGCCGCAATAATTGCGAATAAAATGGCGTCTCCCCATTCCTTAAACATTGATTTTTTTCCCGGTTTTCTTTTGAATCCAAGTAGAGAAAGTGGAAGGGCAATTGCATGTCCTATTACTGGTAGTGCAAAGAATAAGGCAACATGGTCAGAAGGTGTTCTAGCATCCACTTGTCTGGCTACATCCCAGTTCGTAGGTTCTGCAACTCTATACTCTTCTTTTTTCTTTGCTATTTTCCAAAATATAGGGAAGGGAAAAAGGATGGCAAGAATGGTATCTTTCCATCCAAACACGCCAAATTTTCTAACATAAGTTACGTTTAAACTTGCCCACATGATGAACTGAACACCAGGGAATAATAAAAAGAAAACCCAGTACCATGGAAGCTTACACGCCTTCAATAATTGAAAGTAATTGAAGAACGGGATAAAAGCATCCACTTTTTTCTTTCCAATATCTTCCATTCTATTTTGCCACAATCCAATTGCTGGAGTGAAGAAAATAATTAAGTACCCTATGATAAATCCTAAATATGCCATCTTAAAATTTTAATACATCACGCATGGTGAAAATTCCTTTATTTTTTTTTAAAAACTCTGCTCCAATCACTGCTCCTAGGCCGAAACCTTCTCTGCTGTGTGCGGTATGAGTTAATTCTATCGTATCTATTTTTGAGCTCCATTTTACTTCATGTGTACCCGGAACATTTGGTAAACGTTCTGATTCAATTGAAAGTGTACTAGAATCTGAGATTTCAGATTTTTTAACATTCTCCCACTGTCCATATTGGTCGGTTGATTGAATAATGTCTTCACAAATGGTGATGCCTGTGCCACTCGGTGCATCTAACTTTTCGGTATGATGAATTTCGACAACGTTTGCTTCGTAGTCAACATATCTATTCATAATCTCCGCCAATTTACGATTCATTTCAAAGTAGATATTCACTCCTAAACTAAAATTGGTAGCATGTAATAGCGCACCATTTGAATTTGAACAAGCAGCAGAAAGAACTTCAAAATGATCATACCATCCCGTAGTTCCAACTACGACAGCTAAATGATTGTCAAGACAAAATTGAATATTCTCTAGTGCACTTTCTGGTCGAGAAAACTCAATCACTGCATCAGTATCGGTTAAATCAAATGATTCCTTTGGAGCAGATGAAGTGACACGAGCAGAAATCTCATGACCTCTTTCTAAGGCAATTTTTTCGATCACCTTACCCATCTTACCATATCCAAAGAGTGCTATCTTCATCTCAATTATAGATGCGAAAATAAGGATAATTTCCTGAGCATCTTCAATCACATTAAATGAATAAAGAAACTTATTTTAATTAGCTTTGTGAAACACAAAAATGTACGGAATAATGAAGAAGTTTTTGATCATATTTTTAGCTTTTAATTTAGTCGCTTGTTCAGCAGATGAGGAAGTAAAGGATGAGGAGTCTTTGACAGATGTTTTCAACGACTTAAATAATGAGTTGACTGAACTAGCGGATGAAAGTCAGAAATTGCTTTGGACGCTTCAAACCGATTCAGTTTTTTGTGAAATCGAAATTCCTAACAGAATGAAGGAAAAGCCAATGTTGAATCAAGAAGCTTCAATTAAGTATGGTGAAATCGTTGAGATAGATGGAAAAGTATTTGAAAATTACATTTTAGTCCTACCAGAGACTTTCGCTGAAATAGAGAGCTACGATTTAGATGTAGAGCTCAATACAGTTAACTACCATGAGATTTGTAAAGAAAAATTGGTTGAAGGTCTTTTTGATGTAGTGATTATAGAAGAATCTGAAGAGCCAATTGATTTGAATGGAAGTGATGCAATCATATCAATAATTGAGGGAAAGAAAATGATTACAGAAGAGTTGACTATTGCAATTTATTATGAATTGGCAGTAGTTCAAGGAGAGAAGGGGTTTTATCAAATCTTATCTTGGACGCTAAGTGATCAAAAAGATAAATACGCAGATGATATGGATAGAATGACCAATTCATTTAAAGAACTTAAATAATACAGTTATGTCAGACGATAAGAAGATTATATTTTCAATGGTTGGGGTTTCAAAATTAACGCCAACAGGTAAGCCGATAATTAAAGACATTTATCTGTCATTCTTTTACGGTGCAAAAATTGGAATCATTGGTATGAATGGTTCAGGTAAATCTACCGTGCTAAAAATTATAG
This sequence comes from Arenicella sp., assembly GCA_047609865.1. Classification (GTDB taxonomy): domain Bacteria; phylum Bacteroidota; class Bacteroidia; order Flavobacteriales_D; family Crocinitomicaceae; genus Paracrocinitomix. Next base: position 236 of record JBLFXO010000175.1, on the reverse strand, counting down.
CAGGATTAGATCAGCAATATCAAGGTGATGTAGTTTTTTCAAAAGAACACTCAGTTGGATATTTAGCACAAGAACCAATTATAGATGGATCAAAAACTGTAAAAGAGATTGTACAAGAAGGAGTGCAGGAGACAGTTGATCTATTGAAAGAATTTGAAGAAATCAATAATGGGTTCATGGATGAAGAAATCATGAATGACCCTGACAAGATGAATAAGCTTATTGAACGTCAAGGT
>JBLFXO010000174.1:0-7667 GCA_047609865.1 Arenicella sp. | reverse complement strand
TTTGAACTTCTGATTCTCCAATACCGTAAATTTCGAAGAAGGTATCACTAAACTCAAAGTCCGTGCTTTGACCAATTCCATAAATATTGTTGACGCGTAGGTCCATGGAAATCGCACGATTTCCAAAATCTTTTCTATTTCTTACTCCAACACTAAATATGCCTATATTTACTCTAACGTTAGGTCCGATCGATCTCCATGTTTAATCCCTCGTTGCTTTCGGAATCAAATCCGCAGAACGACTACACTGCGTTCCGTCTTCGGTGGTGAATAAGAAAAATGCGTTTCGCTCGAAGAAGATGACTTTTCAAAATTAAAACTGAAATAATGTTCCCGAATTGGTAACTTTTACCTATCTTTGTATTATTAATAAGAGAATGTGAGAGTAATTGCTAGACGAACACTCAGGGAATACTGGAAAAAACACAAAGATTGTGAACAACAGCTGAAAGCTTGGTTTCGTGAAGCCGAAAAAGCTGACTGGAATTCACCTAATGACATAAAAAAAGAATATCCGAGTGCCAGTATTCTTGAAGACAATCGAATGGTATTCAATATCAAAGGCAATCATCACAGACTCATTGTAAAAATTAATTATGACTATGGAATCATTTGGATTCGGTTCGTTGGAACACATTCAGAATATGACAAAATAGACGCAACAAAAGTTTAGATTATGAATATTTCTCCTATACGCTCTGATAAAGACTACAACAAAGCTCTTCAAAGACTTGAAGATATATTTGATGCAAAGCCTGGAACCAAAAATGGTGACGAGCTTGACATTCTATCTATTCTCATTGATAAATATGAAAATGAGCACTTTCCTATTGGCATGCCTGACCCTGTCGAAGCTATTAAGTTTAGAATGGAACAAATGGGAATGAAACAGAAGGATCTAATTGCTTTAATTGGCTTCAAGAGCCGCGTAAGTGAAATACTTAATCGCAAAAGAAAACTTACACTCGATATGGTTAGAAAGCTCAGTAAAGCGCTACATATCCCTACAGAAGTTCTGATTCAAGAGTATTAAAACTGGCCCTAACATAGAACTATGCTAAAAAACAAGTAATATTTATCTTTTTTTTAGTCCAATATTGGCTTTTTACTTCTAAAATTTTCATCATATATCACTCCTGATTCTGCAATAGCAAAAGCTTGCTTTAGCAGTTTATTACAAACTGCCATCAGAGCTACTTTCTTTGGTTTCCCTTTAGCGGTTATTCGTTCATAAATATTTCTGCATGCTTTATTGTGTTGACAGGCTGTAAAGCTGCACCTATGCAGTTTTTTAGGTCATCTAACCTATAGTCAATCTGTAAGGTCAATCCAGAATTCAAGGAACTGTCCAGTATCTTGGGGTTCCACGCAGGAATTGCCAGCGCACTGACGGCGGCATCTAAAAATGCCTATATTTAAATGTTATATGCAATTGCGCCCAGAATCTTCCAGTTCAAAATAAACTTGCAACTTGTTCACTAATTAGTTAACTTTGTGTTTGTGGTAAGAAATGTAGTTTTTTACGGAACTGATATAATTGAATTCTATGAATCACAAAATGAAAAGGTTCGCTTGAAAATTGGTTACGTTCTTGAATTAGTGCGGAATGAACCGAGAGTACCTATTAAGTTTTTCAAGAAGTTAGTTAATACTGAAGACATTTATGAAGTTCGAGTAATCACCTCTCAGAAAAGCATTAGAATCCTGTGTTTCATTGAAAACGGAAGCCTAGTTGTACTAACGAATGCTTTCGTGAAGAAAACTCAGAAGACTCCTGAAAAGGAAATAAAACTTGCCGAAAAACTAAAAAAACAATATTTAGATGAAAAAGAATAAGAACATAACAACATTCGATCAACTTCTTTCAAAAGAGCATGGTGTTAAAGGAACTGAGGACAGAGATAAGTTTGAATCTGGTTCTCTCGCATTTCGTTTAGGTATAATGTTGAAAGAAGCTAGAAAAGAAGCGAACCTTACACAGGAGGAACTGGCTGAAAGAACAGGAACTAAAAAAAGCTATATCTCTAGAATTGAAAGAGGCTTGAGTGATATTCAAATTTCTACCTATTATAAATTAATCGAAATTGGGCTCGGTAAGCACTTGAATATTTCCATAGGTAGCTGAAAAAAGCATATAACATTTTAAGTAAAATTCACAGCCTCCCTTGTCCAGCGCAAAAAGCTCCCATTAGTTTGTCCAGTATCTTAGGGTTCCACGCAGGAATTGCCAGCGCACTGACGGCGGCATCTAAAAATGCCTATATTTATTAAAGAGCTCTTAATCTGCATGAGAAATGCGGATTTGGACATCTTCGTTTATAAATCAAAAAAACTTTATCTTTGCACGGCTTTCTAATAAAGGGCTTAAACTTGCATTGAATGACGATAGAAGTAGTACACTCAAAAATTCACCGAGTAACAGTAACTCAGGCCGAATTGAATTATATAGGATCAATCACAATTGATGAAGATTTAGTTAACGCTGCCGGAATGGTAGAGGGTCAAAGAGTTCAGATTGTTAACTTGAATAATGGTGAGCGTCTAGAGACTTATATCATCTTAGGAGAAAAAGGAGCGGGTACAATTTGTTTAAATGGACCAGCGGCCAGAAAAACTGCGGTCGGCGACACGGTAATTATCATTGCTTATGCAAATATGAGTATTGAAGAAGCCAAACTATTCAGACCTACTCTCGTATTCCCTAATTCAGAAACAAATAAATTAGAGGGATAGGAAATTTTATTTCTTTAGCCCCGTTAGAAAATCCGAGAACATCTCATGAAAACCAAAATCATATCAGCTTTAAAGATCATCCTGCCATTAGGTTTTGGTGTCTTTTTGATGTGGTTATTTTATGATGCACTTTGTGAAGATCAAAAGAAAGACCTTTTCTCGGCCTTTGGTAAAGCCAATTATTGGTGGATTTTATTAGCATTAGTCTTCAGCTTCTTTAGTCACGTTAGTAGGGCGATTCGTTGGAAATATCTCTTAGAGCCCATGGGGCATCAATCAAGTTTTTGGAATCGTTATCACGCTTTGATGATTGGTTATTTAGTGAATTTTGTGTTTCCACGAGCGGGTGAGGCCACGAGAGCAGGGATATTATCCAAATCTGAAAAAGTACCTTTTCAAAAAGGTTTTGGAACCATTTTAGCAGAAAGAGCAGTTGATTTAGGGATGTTGGGAATTATAGTTCTGATAGGGCTTGCAATGCAATATGACAAAGTTGATATGTTCAAGTCAAAGATCTCAAGTTTCGGAGCATCTGAAAACGGCTGTGGAAACTCAATGATTTTTGAAATTCTAGGAAAAGTTGTTTTTTATGGAATCATCATAGGTTTTATTGCAGTGTTAGCTTTGGTTATTGCTAAAAAATCATTCAGAACAAAAATCTCGGAATTCTTAAAAGGACTTTGGGAAGGGATAATTGCAATATTTAGAACTAAAAACAAAGTAAAATTTATTGGCCATACTTTCTTCATTTGGGGAATGTATGTGGTGATGTTTGCTATATGCTTTTTATGTTTAGACTCAACAGCACATCTGGGCCTTGATGCTATACTAGCTGGCTTCATTGCTGGTACATTTGGAATCATTTTAGTACAAGGTGGAATTGGTGTTTATCCTGCTTTAGTAGGCTTGATTGTTACCACATATTTAGCGCCAGATCAACCAGGGATATTACCTGATGCTTTGGCTTTAGGTTGGATAATTTGGACATCTCAAACAGTCATGATGATTATTCTCGGATTGATTTCATTGGCTCTGAATGGTAAAAACGTTAAATTTGAGAAAGATGAGTTGGCTGAATCAGATCAGAAATAAAATCCACTATAAACAATCTTCGACCTTTAAAAAGCCGATAGATAAAAAGGTTGTTTTCACAAACGGTTGTTTCGATATCTTACATAAAGGTCATGTTGAATATCTAGCTCAAGCTGCAGACTTGGGTGACTTCCTTGTGGTTGGGATAAACTCAGATGCCTCTGTTCAAAGACAGGGAAAAGGAGAAGGTCGGCCAATCAATAAAATTGAAGCCAGGTCAACTCTTCTTGCAGCCCTGAGCTTTGTGGATGCCGTTCTTGAGTTTGACGGAGAAACGCCAGTCAGATTGATTGAAAATCTAAGACCAGATGTTCTTGTTAAGGGAGCAGATTACGATCCGGAAGAAAGTCGAACTGAGAACAAAGGATATATCGTGGGTAGAGAAGCCGTAATGGCTAACGGAGGTGAAGTTAAAGTGATTGATCTTGTTCAAGGATATTCTACTACCAACATTTTAAATAAGCTTAATAATGACGATTAAAGACGCACAACAATTAGTAGATGATTGGATTAAGGAATATGGTGTTCGCTATTTTAATGAGCTAACCAATATGGCTCAATTGACTGAAGAAGTGGGCGAAGTTGCTAGAATCATATCTCGTAGATACGGGGAGCAATCTGAGAAAGAATCTGACAAAAATAAAGATCTAGGAGATGAAATGGCTGATGTGCTTTGGGTGCTGATTTGTCTTGCGAATCAAACAGGAATTGATCTTGAAGAAGCTTTAAGAAAGAATTTGGATAAGAAAACAAATAGAGACTCAAGTCGTCATAAAGAGAATAAGAAACTTCAATAGTTACTTCCCGCAATGCTGACAATAATCTGATTTTGGATTGTGTACGAATTCGTAATCAGAATCATACAACTCAGTAATTTTCGAAATTAAAGCATCTTTAAAATCATTGAGTAAATCTTCATCTATGGTTTCTTCTGCGCCCTTTTTTGAAGGTCTAACATTTTGCACCCAGTCAGAGATGTTAATCATAGAAACAATTCCAGCAGTGAAAATCTTGTGTTCTGGAAACTGTTGATTGAACATTAAAGCATACATTAATAATTGTCTGGCGTAGGCTTTGTCTTTATGGACAATTAAGTGGGGCATTTCTTCTGGAACCTTTTTACTCTGTGAGTTAAATTTCACTTTCGTGTCATCACATTTTCCTGACTTATAATCAATGATTCTGTACAATCCACCTACTTTGTCTATTCTGTCAGCGGTCCCTTTAATTTTCAATGGCTTTGTTTCTCCATTAATTTCAAATTCAATATCCGCATAAAAGTTGTCTTTTAGTTCTAAGCCAACTGGAATAATCGCGTCTGAGTTCTCTGTTACTTCCTTGATTTGGCTCTCAATAAATTTCCTGATCAACTCTTCTGAAACCTCAAATGATAATTTGTTTTGTCCAAACTTTAAGTCAGATTCTGAGAATGATTTGCCGTTTTCGCCATTTAGATAAGCTTCTTTTAGACGTTGATGAATTTTCTTTTTTTCAGCTTTTAAAGCCGTTATTGTCAGAGCGCTTCCTTTTCCATCCACAAAGAAATTGTCTCTAATAATTGCCTCAAGTACATCATGAATTTTAGTTCCGAAAGTAGAAGACTCAATATTCTCTTCAACTTCGCCTTCTTCACTAAGTCCTATCACATACCGATAATAGAAATCAAGAGGACATTGAATTAGTTTGTTAAATGCGGAAGGTGATAGTCCCCTGGCAAAAAGTTTGTCAATGCGTTCTTGTATCCTGGGTGTTGAAAGGAACGAGGCATCTGTGGTAGTCGCATTTTTATCTTCTGTCGAATATGTTTTTCTTTTGAACTCATGTCCGAACTTCGGATTTATTTCATGTTCAATTTGAGTAATAAACCTAGAGGGTTCGCCTCCTCCTAATCCTTCTCCGTGAGAATTGTAGGTCATAAAGATATTTGTTGACCTCTGAAGTAGACGATAAAAGTGATGAGCAAATATTGCCTGCCTGTCTTCCTCTGTAGGTAATTGTTTTTCGTATAGTCTTAGGTCTCTCGGAATCATTGAGTTTACCACGTTTGATTTGGGTAAACTTCCTTCGTTCATTCCTAAAATGATGAGGTTTTTAAAGTCTAAAGTTCTAGTCTCTAAGATTCCCATGACTTGTAAACCTTCTGTTGGATTACCTAAGAATGAAAGGGACTCTCCTTGCCAAAACTGATAAAACAATAGTTTAAAAGTTCTGAGATTGAAATCGATTTGGTAAGTGCTCCAAACCTCCTCGTACCGTTCAATAGCTTTAGAGAAATGATAGACAATTTCTAAATCAATATCCTTGTTTGCTTCACTCTTTAAAGAAGCGTAAAGCGTTTTTGTGAGATGTTTAAACCCTGCTATTCTTTCTGTCGCAGATTCTCCCCAGGGCTCAAGAAGAAGTTTCAAATTCTCTAATTCTGGAATCTCCGCTATCAATTCATCCAACTCCATAAAGATGATATTCCTCTCCAGCACTGATTGCTGAAAATTGACCAAATCATTTGAATTTTTTACGATTAACTTAACGTAAGCATGTTGAATGAATTCAATGATTGACTTATGGTATAGTCTTCCTGAGCCAAATTTCTTAAAATTGAATTGGAGTTCAAAAATTAAATCTACCAAGCCCTTTAGGTGAGAGAACTTGATTGGATATCCCATAGTGATATTGGCTTGCTCAATTTCTGCAGGTAATGAATTTGTAAGTGGAATCAAGAGAGATTCATCCGCAAGAATAATAGCTATGTCATTGAGATGTTCCCCATCTTGTTTTAATTTTCTGACAATCTCACCACAAATCTTTACCTGACTTATTTGCTGAGATGTTTCTATGACCTCTATTGTTTTCGGAATGTCATTGAATTCAGTTCCAACTTGTGGTTTCAAATTCCATTCCTTGCAAATACGATCATAAAAGTATCTCGCCTCATGGTCGGGGTTATCGAAATAGAATTGATCAATATCAAATGCTACTGTGGCTTTCTTTTCTTTTCTAAACCATGCCATTATCTCTTGTTCACTTCTTGATATTGCGTTGAATCCTAGAAAGTAATAATGGCTTTTCGTTTCAATTTGATTGATGTTCTTTAAAAAGTTCGCGTAAGCTTTCCCTGCGTAGATTTCGTTTTTCTCAATTAAATGCTCGTTTAAGAGATGATAATAATCAATCAGTTTGTCCCAAAGAGTTTTGAATTTTTCTTGACCACTACTTAATTCACCTTCACCGAAACTCCAGTTTTCAATCTCTTTAATTGACTGCAAGTTTTTAAAGATGCTTTGAGGTTCTATTAGGTATCTATCAATCTCGTCAAAGTCGGATAGAAGAATGGTTCCCCACTGAGAAAATGATTCGAAGGTCTCTTGATTATCTCCTTCAATTTTTTGATGGATGTTGTATAACGCAAAGAGTAATTCGGTTTTTCCAACTACCCTTTGAGGCGTGTTTTCATCTATCCATTCATTAATTGTTAATATTTCGGGAGAAAAAAATGCAGCTTTCTTCCTTTTTGAGATGTATTTTTGAAGGTATACCGCAGCCCTTTTATTAGGTATAATTATAGAGATGTCAGAAATTCCGTCATTATTTTGATCAAAAATTAGGCTAATCTGTTTTTCTAAAAATGACTCCATAAAGGCTTGCTGCGTTTGGGATTAAAGCTAATAATAAATACCTAGAAACAAAACAAAAAATAAAATAATTGACGATTTTCTTGGCGGGAATTAAATATATTGATTAATATTGCGTCAAGGAATGATTAAAAAATCATCATTAAATGACAACTTTAAAGAGCGGAGATAAAGCACCAGATTTTTCTTGTGCGGATGAAAATGGAAAGATCA
>JBLFXO010000173.1:0-7775 GCA_047609865.1 Arenicella sp. | reverse complement strand
CACATGTACACACAACACACAACACACAACACGCACCACACAACACACAACACACAACACACAACACACAACACACAGCACACAGCACGCAGCACACAGCACACAGAACACAGAACACAACACACAACACACAACACACAACACACACCACACACCACACAACACACAACACACAACACGAAACACGAAACACGAAACACGAAACACGAAACACACAATAATTATTAACGATCTGATCGAACTCTACAAAGCAATCTTTCAGAATAAAATTAACCATATGAACAAACTACAAAACGCAGTAAACCTAATCGGCAGAGCCGGAAACTCTCCAATCATCAGAACGTTTGAAAATGGCGTAAAACTGGCAAAATTCTCGTTGGCCACAACAGCTACATATATCGAGGTTAACGGAAAAAGAAAAGAAACGCAATGGCACATTATAGTTGCATGGGGAAAGAAAGCTGAGCTCATTGAAAAGTTCGTCAATAAGGGACAACTTATGGCGGTGGATGGCAAATTGGTGAATAGACTTTTTAAAGGGAATGATGGTCAGAACAAAAGAATGACTGAAATCCAGGTAAACGAGATACTTCTTATCAATGCTAAACAAAAGAGGGAAGAGGGCGAACAACAGGCCATCCAATTACCGACTCCTTCGGAAATAAAAGAAATCAAGAAGAATCAAGTGAAAGAGCTGGCAGCAAAGAATAAAGCTGAGAGAGCACTTAGGAAAGCAAGTTAATCTTTGGTAGGAGAGGGGCGACTGCAAGCGCGAGATTGATCGCCCCGAACACTTAGAGAAACTGACGCCGGTACAAATAAGCAATTTGGTAGAAGATGCTTATTTGGCCGGCTTTTTTTTTGACTTAACCCCTGCTAAAGTGACTAATTTGAATGATAAACTTCCGGTTCGAGATTAGGGTTGAGTAAAAACAGTACCTTAATAGCACAATTCGCTACTGAACCATAGAATGACTGATTCGAATACAAAGTTTGAAAAATATTCAATAGACGTTGAAAAGCTGCCCAAAGGAAAACTAAAAGTTGACTTAACGAATGAATATGCATGGGAACTGAGTCGAATTAAAACTCAAGATGCCCAGACAATTGCTCTCGAAGCTCTTTCCCTTGCAACTGAATTAGATTATGTGAAAGGAATCGCAGAAGCTGAAAGAACAATTTCACAATGCGCTTGGCTACAAGGTGATTATACATCAGCCATATCTCATTGTGTTTTGGCCGAAGAGCTATTCATTGAGTTAGATGATTTAACGGGACAATCTGAAGTGCTTAACCTTTTTGGTGGAATTTATTCTAAAATGTCAGACCAAGGCAATGCACTAAAATATTTCACTAAAGCTCTTGATTTAAGAAAACAAACGGGAGATAAATTGGGGATTGCGAAATCACTCAATTCTCTGGGAGATGTTAGGATGAAGGCGAAAAATTATCCCGAAGCATTGAAGATTTTTCAAGAATGTTTATTAATTGAACATGACAATTTAATGTTCAAAGGGATCATACTTTACAATCTAGCTGAAACAAATTTCTATCTAAACAATATTGAAGATTCTTTGAATCAGATTAAAAAGTGTCAGAAGATAGGTGAAGAATTAGATTTTGATTTGATGAAGGTGTATTCACTGACAATCATAGGGAAAATTTCTATAGAAAAAGGTGATTTACAAAAAGGAATCAAAGATTTGAATGAAGCCCTTGCAATTGCTATTAAAATCAACTCTCTCGACAGAGTCTTTTATTTACACAAATTACTTAGTAAAGCTTACGAGAAAGAGGGCGATTTGAGTCAAGCTCTCACTTCATATAAAAAATATCAGGAAGTTAAAGAAGAGTTGCTGAACGAAGAGAGCGCCCAAAAAATAAAATCGGTTGAGTACCGATCAGAGATGGCTCAGATTCAAAAAGAATCAGAAATAGAACGAAAAAAGAATGTTGAACTTCAAGATGCATTCGACAAAATTGAGAATCAACGGAACGAAATTAAACTGCAGAACACAGAGATTATTTCAAGTATAAAATATGCTGAGAGGATACAATCAGCGATTTTGCCATCTGATGCTTTTTTTAAATCACACTTACCAGATAGTTTCGTTTTTTTTAGACCTAAAGATGTGTTAAGTGGCGATTTTTACTGGATCTCAAGTGCAATTAATGATATTAAAGAGAGTTTGATTCTTACGGCCGTTGCTGACTGCACGGGGCATGGTGTGCCTGGGGCCCTGATGAGTATTGTTGGGAACAATTTTTTACGACTTTGTGAACATGAGGCAACAGTAAATAATCCAGCTGACGCACTTAACTTTGTTAATCATGGCCTTGCAAATACGCTGCGACAAACTGATATTGAGAGCAGCATTAAAGATGGTATGGACATGGCATTTCTGGCTATAGATTATCCAAACATGAAATTTTATTTCGCAGGAGCTAAGAATCCTATTTATATTGTTAGAAATGGCGAATTACGTGAGATCAAGGGGGATAGGCATCCTATAGGCGCATTCGTTGGCGAGGAATTACTCAAGTTCACGAATCACAGCGTTCCTATGGAGAAAGACGATTGCCTATATCTTTTTTCTGATGGTTATGCCGATCAATTTGGAGGAGAAACTCAAAAAAAATTAAAGTACAAAAACTTTAAGAATCTAATTCTTGAACATGTTCATCTTCCTATGACTGAACAGTTGAAACACATGGAAACCTTCTTTGATTCCTGGAAAGGAGATTTAGAACAACTAGATGATGTTTGCGTGATGGGAATAAGAATTTAAGAACTTAATCCAATTTGATTAATTCATCTAGGGGGTCAAATGCTAGATGATTTGTTAAATCAGATTTCCTAAAAGAAATAATTCCCAGCCTCTTTCGAGTTAATTACTAAAACAGGAACTCCACTTTTATTCGTAATAACGGTCTGTGCGAAAGTGTCAAATTGAGGCAATAAGCTGTCAGAGTGATAAGCAAAGGCAATCAAGTTAGCGTTTACACTTACCGCGTAATTTGCAATATCAAGAGCATAACCTTTGTCCTTTTTAAGAGATGCAGTTACATATGGAATACCGCCAGCTTTGAACTGCTTAGATAACAAACCAGAGTGTACAGCAACTTTTAGTTTAAGATTAGAATCAACCTTTTTCTCAGTCAAAATATGAATTTCAGACTTTAACATTTCTGCTAAACCTGAAGTCACTTGTTCTATTTGTAAGCTCTCTTGAGATTCGTCTATCGGAACAACAATTTTACTCAAGTCAAGACCTGTATATTCTTCTTGAACAACCAAGAAAGGAACATGAGTACTTGTGATTACTTTCAATGCAAAGCTTCCGAACATTTTTTGTTGGAGACCTTTTGAACCATGAGTTCCCATAATGATAAGCGAAGCTTGAAGTTCAGCAGCAACAGAAGCAATATCGCTAAATATTGATCCGTTCCTTACGTTATAATTTACCTCAACGCCAGCTGGCTTATCTTTTATGTTGGCAATCAGTTTTTCGAATTGAGTTTTCGCTGTTTTAATTCCCTTGCTGTCTTTAACAACATGAAGAAGCTCAACATTCGCTCCCATCTTACTGGCTAAGTGCATAGCATACGTTACTGCATTGTCTGCAACCTTCGTGAAATCGTGCGGTACTAAAAGGGATCTCTTTTCCATAAAACTAAATATTGGAAGTAAATATATAAAAATTGAGAAAACAGCCATTGAAGGACAGATTGACTTATTAACTATTATAAAATCATAAGTCTATGAATTTCCAGGATTCTTGCACTTTTTCTCAGAAAAGATTAACTTAATGTTTTAATTAAAAGGACTTTTAATTTGGCAAAATTCATGTTTAATTTTAGGATATTAGCGATTCTCATTGTAGGTTTTAACTCTCATTCTTTCGGACAATCATTTGATTGGGCGGAGGATGGATATAAGGCGAATTCACACGGAGGAAAATATTATAATGTTGATGACAGTGGAATTGATCTTCAGGTAGTAGGCCTATATCGGGATAGAAGTTTTAAAGGTCAGTCAACGGTGAAGACGGGCATCATCAATAACGTCAAAGGAGGGGTAGTTCACCAATATCAATTTATTTTTTCTGAGAAAGTAAACTTGAAATTCTCAATTCACGACATCAATTTTGATACGACAACGCTTTGCTTTTTTGATTATTTGAGATTTTCTCATCAGGCTACTTTTTCTAATGTCTCTGGTGTTGATATTATAGCAGACTCTATGGTCACCCCTTTGAAGAATGGCGCTGTCACCTTGAAATTTAATGAAATTGATACGCTCACTATATGGCACGGTATGGGCAGAGGTTGTAATCCAGGCTTCATTGGAATTTCTCCTCTCGTGTTTTCTGGATCATCAAAAATTTCGGAAGAGAAAACTAAAGAGAAGTTCAAGAATATCTTATTCGATTCTGCAGAAAGCCGCCTTGGAAGTTCGGCGACAAAACAACTAGATTTACTCCTTACGTTTCTTGAAGTAAATTCCTCTTCAAAAATTAAAATTAAAGGCTTTACCGATAATGTAGGGGATGAGTCAGCTAACCTTCAATTATCAACTACAAGGGTTCAGGCGGTAGTAGATTATTTACTTTCAAAAAGAATCAAATTAAACAGATTAATCATTCAAGAAAACGGAGAGTCCAAACCGACAGAAAGTAATGCTACGATTGAAGGCCGGGCATTAAATAGAAGAGTGGAAATTGAGGTTGTTGAAGCTCCCTGAAAACTCTTCGTAAACTTCAAAATTCTAACCCAACCAACCTTCTCTATCCAAGTTTCTAAAACTAATCGCTTCAGCAATATGTTTTGGTTTTATCAAATTACATCTATCAAGGTCGGCAATTGTCCTTGAAACTTTAAGGATTCTAGCAAAGGAGCGCGCAGAAAGACCTAATCTATCCATAGCATTCTTTATCAACTCTTTCCCTGTCTTGTCAATCTTACAATGCTTTTCAATCAACTTTGCTGAGAGTTGTGCGTTGTAATGAACGTTCGCGTGTTCTTGAAGTCGATTTGCCTGAAATTTTCTGGCTTCCATTACTCTTGACCGTATCGATTGACTGCTTTCACCTCTTCGTTCATCCGTCAACTGTTCAAATTTCACAGCAGGAACTTCAATGTGCAGGTCAATCCTATCCATAAGAGGACCAGAAATTTTATTCAGATAACGCCTAACTGCCCATTCGGGATCTGCATTTGGGTCATTGGGATCATGAAAATTACCTGATGGAGACGGGTTCATTGATGCCACCAGCATGAATCCGGCAGGATAGTCTACAGACATTTTAGCTCTAGAGATAGAGACCACGCGATCTTCAAGTGGTTGACGCATAACTTCTAAAACTTGACGTTTATACTCAGGTAATTCATCCAAGAACAAAATGCCATTGTGCGCCAAAGAAATTTCGCCAGGTTTTGGATGCGAACCTCCTCCAACTAGCGCTACATCAGATATTGTGTGATGAGGAGACCTAAATGGCCTATTCATCATTAAACCACTATTAGGCTGAATTAATCCAGCCACTGAATGAATTTTTGTCGTCTCCAGAGCCTCTTCAATTGTTAAAGGTGGAAGTATAGTTGGAAGTCTTTTAGCTAACATTGTTTTACCTGATCCCGGTGGGCCAACTAAAATAATATTGTGACCACCTGCCGCAGCAATTTCAAGTGCACGTTTCACATTCTCTTGGCCTCTTACGTCTGAAAAATCAACATCACTGAATAATGAATTGCTCTGCTGGTCTTCGTAAGTGAATTGAGAAGGCTCAAGAGTAGATTTACCATTGAAAAAGTCAACGACTTCTGTGATATTTGTCGCTCCGAGAATTTCTAAGCCTTCGACAATTGCAACTTCGTTGGCGTTTTGATGAGGAAGAATAAACCCTTTGAATCCCAATTTTTTTGCTTGCAGAGCCATTGGTAAAGCTCCTTTTATTGGTCGCAACCCTCCATCTAGCGAAAGCTCCCCCATGATTAAATAGTCAGAAACGAGGTCTTCTTGAATCTGACTTGAAGCGGCTAAGATTCCACAAGCAATTGTCAAATCGTAGGCTGAGCCCTCTTTTTTGATGTCGGCGGGAGCCATGTTGATCGTAATTTCTTTTCCAGGGAACTTATAGGACGAATTTGCGAAAGCTGCTTTAATTCTTTGATGACTTTCTTTCACCGCAGAATCTGGGAGCCCAACGAGGAAAAAGTTGATTCCTCTGTCAATATTTGTTTCAATCGTAATGGGAATTGCCTCAATTCCGTACACGGCACAGCCGTAAGTTTTAATAAGCATGAATTTTTAAATTTCATGAGGCGCGAGAATGCTAATATACCATAAAAGACTAATTAATAATCATTAAATAGATTAAAAATTAATCAATCAACTATTCAAATGTTTTATATTCGTATAAAATATACAAGATGGAAGAAGGTAAAACTGAAGGAACGGCGGAGAAGAAAATTTCTTCAAAGCAAAAAACTGTATTGATAGTTTCAGTGTTATTGCTTGTTGGATTGGCCGCCTTTGTTTATCAAAATTCAAACAGGATAAAGATTGAACTATTTATGTTCGACTTTGAAATTAGAATAATTTATATCATCCTGGTATCTATGCTGACAGGAGCATTAGGTATGTATTCTTTCTCAAAGTATAGAAAGTCTAAGAAAAAGAAAAAGTAAATCTACTTTTCGAAAAACAATCTTTTTGAAATTGCGATTGAGCAGATTGCAACTAAAAGAATTACGGTAGCAGGAATTACATAGTACAACATAGTAGATTTGGTTTTAGAGGTTTCACTTGTGTTCATTGCAGAATTTGCAATTTCCAATCCACTATTGTTTTGACTTACATCAGATGTTGAGGTCGGTAAGTTCTGAGCTACTTCTGTGTTTTCATTTGCTGAGGTTGCAAAAGAGAATGACAAAAGAGTCAAAAAGACAATAAGACATTTCATGGTTAAGGATTAGGTTCTCCTTAAACGATTAAAAAAGTGCGTTATTGTGCAAATCATAAAAAAAGTTAATTATTCTTCCGGAAGCCCAATTACATTGATCTTGCTTGATCTAATTAAATCATTATAAGTCGGTAAATCAACATTTTTAATGTCTTTCCATTTCTGTAATTGGAGATTTATTTTCTCTGTAAGATCATCTCGTACTCCCATCATTTGTTCAGTTGGCCTGTCATTGCTCATACTAGCCAGTGAAGCCACGTGAGCAAGCTTATTATTTAACATTATAGGATAGTTCAGCATGTCCTGATTACTCTTCAATTTAGTTTGATAAAGCTTTTTTTCAATTCCAGTTAAAATCGAATCTAGCTCATTGCCTTTATCTACAACATTTTGATTTTCTCCATCAGGAATCAAACTTTTCATTTTTGAAATCTGTGACTTGATCAAACGCATATCTGTTATTGCATCATGAGTTTCATCTAAAGTATTTCTGATATCCAACAAGAAGTCAAATTTCATTTGTAAATCTTTTTCAGTCCCTTCACTTCTTGGATCCATCAAGATTTTGAATTTATGTCCTGAGCCGTAGCGTTTGCCATTCAAGAATAATTCAGCTGAATATTCACCAGGAGGTGATTTTGGTCCTTGCAAAGTCCCCCACCACATTAACATTCCGTCAAACTCATCTGCCTTTGGATATTTCATGTCCCAAACAAATAAGTTCGTTCCTAATTCAGGTTCATCCAATTCTCCTTCGTCTTTGATAGGGTGATTTGAAAACGAACGAATCATTTTCTGTCCTTCATAAAA
>JBLFXO010000172.1:0-7785 GCA_047609865.1 Arenicella sp. | reverse complement strand
AGTGAAAGAAGCTATTCCTTATAACGCAGCTATCATGCATGAGATGGGAATTGTAACAGCAATCAATTCAGATGATGCTGAGATGGGGAGAAGACTAAATCAGGAAGCTGGAAAAGTGGTTAAATACGGTGGAGTCTCTCAAGAAGAGGCTTGGAAAATGGTGACCTTGAATCCTGCCATACTTTTACATTTAGATGATAGAGTTGGGTCTTTGAAAGAAGGTAAAGATGCTGATGTTGTTATCTGGTCAGACAATCCTCTATCTATTCATGCAAAAGTTGAGAAGACCATAGTTGATGGCATGCTTCTTTATGATTGGGAAAGAAACTATGAATTACAAGAGCGTGATGCCCTTGAAAGAAAGAGAATTATTAAGTTAATGTTGGATGCCAAGAAAGACGGTGAGCCAACAAAGAAACCGGTGATGAGAGAAAATCCTCAGTACGGTTGTGATAGCGAAGGGCACTAAAATGAAGTTAAGATTAACCATATTATTTTCTGTGTTGGGAATCATCAGTTTCTCTCAAACGCCTGCGCCAATTGAGCAAGTTCATAACAAGGTGTTGATTCAACATGGACATGCGCACATTGGTAACGGAGAATATATTGATAACGCCGTTATTGGAATTGAAAAAGGGAAAATCATCTTTGTTGAAAATTCATTAACCTTTTCAATTATTGATGCAGAATGGGATACGATAGTTGATATCACTGGCAAACATGTTTATCCTGGATTCATTGCTCCCAATGTGACTTTAGGATTAACTGAAATTGACGCCGTTAGAGCGACTAGAGATTTTGAAGAGACTGGAAGTATCAATCCAAATATCAGAGCTTTGATTGGTTTCAACACTGATTCTGAAGTGATGTATACTGTGAGAACAAACGGTGTTTTAGTTTCTCAGGCTACTCCTAGAGGTGGATTAATCTCAGGAACATCTTCAGTGATGGCATTAGATGGTTGGAACTGGGAAGATGCGGTTTATAAAGCTGATGATGGTGTTCATATGAACTGGCCAAAAAAGTACACGACTACTGGTTGGTGGGCAGAACCAGGTCCAACAAAAAAGAATGATGAATACCTAAACACTAAAAACGAATTATGGGATTTCTTCAGAAGGGCTGAGGGATACGCAAAGGTGAGTAAGCCGGATAAGTTTGATATTAAATTAGAGGCAATGAGAGGTGTTATGAAAGGTAAGAAACGTCTTTTTATTCACGCAGATTTTGCTCCAGAGATTAACGATATTATTGATTTTGCAAGAGAATTCAATATTAAGTTACCAGTTTTAGTTGGCGGATATGATGCTCATTTAGTTTCAGCTAGATTAAAGGAGAATCACTTCACTGTAATTATCGGGCGACCTCATTCTTTACCAAAATTTGAGGATGATCACGTGGCTGTTTATTATGAATTGGCGGCAAAGCTTCAGACTGCTGGAATCTTATTTTGCATATCAAATCAAGGAGATATGGAAGTGATGAATACGAGAAACTTGCCTTTTCAAGCAGGAACTGCATGGGCGTATGGTTTAACAGAAGAAGAAGCGGTAGCCTGCATCTCTTTAAATGCAGCTAAAATTCTTGGAGTAGATGATAAGATTGGTTCACTTGAAAAAGGTAAAGACGCTACCTTATTTGTGTCAGATGGCAATGCCTTGGACATGATGACGAATGAAGGTTATATGGCCATGATCAAAGGCCGATTCATTTCTATGGATAACCATCAAATTCAGCTGTACGAAAAGTATAAGAAGAAGTACGGCCTTAAGGGTCTTGAATGATTAAATAACAATCTTCAATTATCAATTGGGTTTCGGGTTTGTTCTGGTGAAGATGTCACACTGAGCATATCCCGATAACTATCGGGAGAAGTGTTGATGAGTTGGGCAAAGAGAATCAAGAGCTAAGAAACAAGTATCAATTATAAAGTATCAAGAGGTTTGTTCGAGTGTTCAATTGCAAATTGCATTTATCGAGAACATTTTTAGAACCAAGTATCAAGATTTCCTTTTTGGCAATTTTTAATCATTATAATTTCAATTGCCTTTTTGCGAAAGCAAATCTCTCCGCCTTGAGGAGGAGTGCTGCGCAGTGAGAAGCTAGCAGTGTGGAGGTAGAAAGTCATGGCTTAATTCTTGTTGTTTTCTCTGAAAATCCTAAAATGAAATTAGTACTGATCGCAAGCTGTTCTATTCTTTTGTTTTCCTGCTCTGATAGTTATAAAGATAAACTACAAGGATGCTGGGAGACGGTGAAAATGGAACATTACCTAAATGAAGAACTTCAGCCTGAGTCGGAATATAAAGTTCATTGGGAATTCCAAAATAATTTTGAAAGAGATATATCACCTGGAGAGCAAGCTGACACAAACTTGGTTTTTAGTGTAACTAAAGACTCGATTAAATTTGAGGAAGGACCTGGATTTAAGTATTATTTCCAATCTGATTCGCTGGTTCTTGAAGTGTTCTACGATAATGAGAAAGAATGTACATCATTGTACAGAATTTATCTTTTGAAAATAGATAAGGCCAAGTTTGGAGATTTCTCTGAAAATTTACCTGGCATACAAGGAGATTGGGAATTTCATTCTTCGAATCCAGGCCATTCAGATTCTTTGTCAACAGAGAACGAAAAGGAATCGTTGATAAAAAGACATGATCTGTATATTTCTGAAGACTCTCTGTATGGAATCAACTCAACTTGGGAGCTCTATGATAGATCTACTTATCGAATTGAAAATGATAGTTTGTATATCCTTCAAGGAGATGAAACTCAGGTTTTTCATTACGAATTGAAAGAGGACACCTTGATAATTGCGGAAAAAATTGATTTTGATAAGGTTTGGTTGCGGATATTTGTGAGAGCTGATTATGATCAAGGTGAGATAGATTATATCTTGGAAAATGAGATTGATCCTAACCTTTTTACAGGAATTTGGAGTTTGTATTCTTCCGAAGAAGAGATTGAACAGATACTAATTGACTTACCAAATTTTGAGGTCATAGATCATTTTGTATATCCTGGAAAATGCTGGCCAAATAGTGAGGTAGAAATTTCATGGGATAAAAAGATAATCACAATTGTAAAAGAGGGAGTTGAATCTAAAATGGAGTATGTTTTTAAATTCGGCAATCAATATCACGGAGAATTTGAGGCAATATTCATTCCAGTAGTTGATGGAGTAAAGGCAAAGAGGGGCCTTGCTTATGGCATAGGTGGAGGTTTTTAGTGAACAAAGTGGAATCAGCCTTATTAATACCAAATCCTCTCCTTAGTCCCTCTCCAAAGAGGGAAATGGTGAACTAATCTACACTTCTACATCCCGATAGCTATCTGCACAGTGTGACATTCTGAAACTGATAAATCCGAGTCTCCAGTTTCGAGTCTCGAAACACGAAACACGAAAAACGTCATTTGCTATAACCGCTCGAATCTCGGCTAAGCCGAGAGCTAAATCTCCCCCAACTCCTCTGCAATCAAATAACTCTCATAACCCTTGGAGTTCAAGTAGCGAGTCAACTTAGCACGTCTATCCCACTTATCTTTAAACTTACTTAAACGGCTCTTAGATTCAATTAGATCTTGAAGTGTTTGAAGATATTCTTCTTCGTTAATCTCTTCGATTCCTTTATTGATAGAATAATCAGAGATTCTCTTTTGTTTAAGATGTTGCTTGATTTTGATTCGGCCCCATTTCTTAATTCTGAACTTACCAGAGACAAAAGCGCAGGCAAATCGTTCTTCGTTTAAGAATTTGTTGACTATTAAATCTGAAATGAGAATGTCAACGTGATCAAAAGGCATGTGCCAATCATGAAGTTTTTTACGGACTTCAAAATCACATCTTTCCTGGTATGCGCAATACCATTCAATTTTCGCTTTAGCCTCTAATAATTGATATTTAGGAGCCTCCGCAATAAGTTAGACTTTGATTAATTCGCCTTTACCGTCAAAGAATTTATGCTGCATCACGTTCAAGTTGCTATCAGCCACAACAGTGACCCACTTCTTGTACTTTCTGTACCATTTAAACCTTCTTGAGTTCATTCCTTTTTTGAAATATCCTTCAAGGTAAGGGTGGACGTGAAGAACAACTTTCTTCTCTTTCTTGTCAACTAATAGATAGCTCAATTCATTCTCTATCTCATCAGCAAACATTAAAGAAGCTTGAATTTTACCTGAACCTTCACAAGTTGGGCAAACTTCAGTTGTCTCAATATTAGTAACTGGACGAACTCTTTGTCGAGTAATCTCCATTACACCAAACTTTGATGGTGGAATGATAGAGTGTTTCGCTTTATCCAACTTCATTAACTCCTTCATCTTATTGAACAACATTTTATTGTTGTCCCTTTGATGCATGTCAATGAAATCTACACAGATGATTCCGCCCATATCACGCAAGCGCATAACTCTCGCCAACTCTTCAGCTGACTCCATGTTTACTGCAAATGCATTCTTTTCTTGAGAATCACCTTTAACTGATCTGTTACCTGAGTTTACATCAACAACGTGCATTGCCTCTGTGTGCTCAATGATAAGGTATCCACCACTTGATAAAGGAACTTTTTTGCCAAACAAAGTTTTAATTTGTTTGTTGATTCCGAAATGCTCGAAGATGTCGTGTTTACCGGTATATTTTTGAAGTATGTTGACCCTTGTAGGAGCAATGCTCGTAATGTAGGTTTTCATCTCTTCCATCAAGTCAGCATCATTCACATGAATTTTTGTGAAGTCAGCATTCAATGTATCTCTTAATAAAGATGATGCTCTGTTTAATTCACCTAAAACTCTTTTTGGAGGTCTAGAATCCTTAAGATTTTCATGCATCTTTTTCCAACGAGACACTAGGTCTTTTAAATCGTTGTCAATCTCTACAATCTTTCTGTCCTTAGCTACGGTACGAATAATCACGCCAAAGTTCTTAGGAAGAATACTTTTAAGAATATCTCTTAAACGATCACGTTCTTTGTGATCTTTAATTTTTTGAGAGATAGAAACTTTATTTGAAAAAGGAACAAGAACGATATAACGTCCTGCAAGAGTTACCTCAGAATTTAGTCTAGGACCTTTAGCTGAAATAGGTTCTTTAACAACCTGAACAAGTACATCTCTATTGGCAGCTAATACGTCACCAATTTTTCCGTGTTTGTCAATGTCTTTTTCTGATTTGAAATACAAAAGGTCAGAAACGGCTTGTTTACCCCTTAAAGTTTCTTGTGTAAACTTATTAAGAGATTGAAATTGCGGACCTAAGTCATGGTAGTGCAAAAAGGCATCCTTTTCGTATCCAACATTAACAAAAGCCGCGTTTAAACTAGGAACTACTTTACGTACTTTTCCCAGATATATATCGCCTACTGCAAAATCTGTGTTTCCTTTTTCTTCGTGAAGTTCTAATAACTTCCCCTCACGCAGTAAAGCAATCACAATCCCGCTGGGCTTGGAATTTACTACTAACTCGAAACTCACTAAAATGAAGATTATATAAATAAGTAAAACTTGGCAGTAATAACCACCAAGTTCCTAAAAGACTTTTATAAGAAAAATAGTACTAGACTATTTCTTTTTCTTATGTCTGTTTTTTCTTAATCTTTTCTTTCTTTTATGTGTAGACATCTTATGTCTTTTTCTCTTCTTACCACTTGGCATATCGAATGTTTTTTTTAATAATCAATTAAAATTCTATATATAAAAAACTACCTGATTAACAGGGAGTTTGATAATGCTTCTCCTAAATCGGAGCACAAAGATATAAAAACTATTTGGTTTGCTGTTAATTACTTAACTGCAACCTTGCCTTTTACATCTTCAACAAATGTTTTTGCTGGTTTGAATGCAGGGATGTTGTGCGCAGGGATGATGATAGAAGTGTTCTTTGAAATGTTTCTTCCTGTTTTCTCTGCTCTCTCTTTGATGATGAAAGATCCAAATCCTCTTAAGTAAACATTATCTCCTTTACCTAAAGATCCTTTAACTGAATCCATAAATGCTTCTACTGTAGCTTGAACTGCTACTTTCTCGATTCCTGTTTGATCAGAGATTTGATTTACTATATCTGCTTTTGTCATAAGTCGTTAATTTTTAATCATTTAATTCGGCGCAAAAATAAGTACTTTATATTGATCAAAATGAAAAAAATAGATGGAACTTTGTTCTTTTTAGTCAAATGGTACGATTTTCTATATTAATTACAGCTTGGTATCGACAAAATGCAAGAGAACTGCCTTGGAGAAATACGAGAGATCCGTATTTGATATGGTTATCTGAAATAATTTTACAACAAACGAGAGTCGAACAAGGCTTACCTTACTACCTCAAATTCGCGAAAAACTATCCTAAAATTGCTGATTTGGCAAATGCAAAAGAGGATGATGTACTTAAAGATTGGCAGGGCCTAGGTTATTATAGCAGAGCCAGAAATCTGCAAACGGCTGCCAAACAAGTAATCGATACTTATAAAGGTGAATTCCCTCAAACATATGATGAGATTATCAATCTAAAAGGAATTGGGGATTATACAGCTTCAGCAATTTCGTCCTTTGCTTTTGATGAAGTAAAGGCTGTAGTGGATGGAAATGTTTACCGATTACTAAGTAGATATCTTGATATCCATACAGCAATAGATTCAACAATAGGAAAAAAAGAGTTCAAGAAAGCTGCCGAAGAATTGATTGACCCAAATAATCCTGCAGAACATAATCAAGCCATTATGGAAATGGGCGCGCTAATATGTACTCCTAAAAATCCGAACTGTCAAGAATGTCCCTTAATTGAAAGTTGCGTTGGATACGAAAAACGGACATTTCTAGAACTTCCGAAAAAGGCAAATAAGATTAAAGTAAGAAACCGCTATTTTCATTACTTACTTATTGAAAAGGATGGTAAAACATTTATCAACAAGAGAGGTCCTAAAGATGTATGGCAAGGATTGTATGATTTCCCATTAATCGAACAAGATGACGCAGGTGATATTTCAGCTGAATCTCAAAGTGATTTCGGATTGAAAAACCTTGAGAAAGTGGCAGAAATGAAGCATGTTCTATCTCATCAAAGAATTTATGCAAGCTTTTGGAAGGCGGATGTTAAGGGTGACAATTCTGAACTTAAATTGCACCAAAAAATTGACATTAAAGATATAGCTGATTACCCCATGCCACAGCTGTTAATAAGATATCTTGAAAGTTCTGCTAACATCTGGTAGGTTTAGCTATATTTGAGTAACAAATCAAAACTATGGCAGGAAGCGTCAATAAAGTAATCCTAATAGGAAATTTAGGCAAAGACCCAGAAGTAAAGTATCTTGAAAGTGGTATTCCAGTGGCGAATTTTTCAATCGCAACATCAGAATCGTATAACGATAAGAACACAGGTGAAAAGAGAGAAATTACTGATTGGCACAATATTGTGTTATGGAGAGGTCTTGCGACAGTTGCTGAAAAGTATCTGAAAAAAGGGATGAAAGTTTATATTGAAGGTAAGCTTAAGACGCGATCTTGGAATGATGAAAACCAACAAACAAGATACACAACTGAAGTTGTTGCAGATAATATGACAATGCTTTCTAGAGCTGAAAATTCTGGGCAAGCACCAACGAATTATCCAAACTCAGTTGAGAACAAACCTGTTCAACCAATGGATAAAGATTTATCTGCTAAGCCAGATGATGATCTTCCTTTCTAGTAACGAATTCTAGGCCTTTTGGATATTCCCCTTTTCACCACATTATTACAAATATCATCTGACGGAACAGCCGTCATGCCGATAGTGGTTAGTGCAATA
>JBLFXO010000171.1:0-7789 GCA_047609865.1 Arenicella sp. | reverse complement strand
AAATATTGAAGGCAATGAAATGAGAAGAGCCTCAGGAGACAACCTTTACGTTGATAAATCTGGCATCTATCTAAAGAAAAACAAACTACTTAATATCTCAAAAGAGGAAGTGAGAGAGAATTCAAAGTATTGGGTAAAAGACAATTACATTCATGGTGTAATCGAGAATGATTCGCTACCGGTGGCGCTTGAGAAAGAACAGTATTACTTTTTGGTTCCGGCAAAAACATATCTCTATGAGAATAGAGGAGGCGCAAATAGAATGATGCAAATGTCAAAAACGCGTTATGCCTTGTTTACTTTTGAGGATGTAGGATTCTATTCTGTGATTGTGGTAGACTTCACAACAGAGGGTGTTGCCTTAAAAGATTTATCGCTAACAACCGAAGGGCCAAAGTCTTTGACTTTAGTAGAAAAAAAAGAAGTGTCTGAAGAGCTTTCAGAGCATTATAAAACGTATATTTTGACCCCTGATAAAGATGAATGGTCTGAGCTTCTAGGTAAATGCGCTCAAACTTATGATTCTTATACAAGAGTTAGAGAATGAAAAACAAATTAATCGCATCTGGATCTGTAGTGGCAATCGCCACGGTATTGGTTATCCAGGCTATTTTAGTCAATTACACAACTATTCCTGAAGTCTTTGCCACTTATTGGTTAGGATTTGAAAACATTTCCATAGTTATTGCTTTGGGTACTCTTGTTGGTATCGCTCATATTGCATTCGCGATTTGGGCTACCGCTAAAAATAAAATTGAATGGCATTGGGCTATTCCGCTTGCTATGATGCCCTTCATGATTGGTGCCATTGTTCAAGGTTTACTTTATTAGATGAAGTACTTATTTTTATTACCTCTCGGCTTTATTTTAGCCTGCAACTCTCCCGAAGTTGAAGAGGTTCAAGAAGCACCTATTCAAGAGGCTGAAGAATATGTTGAAGATGATGTTTACGAACTGCTTTGGAATTTTGAAGACGAGTTCACTGATATTCAAAAAGACACTTTAAAATTATGGATTACTGACGTGCAAATAGCGGTATATTACACTTTAGGTGATTATCCTTTTGACATCAATATCTTTTTTCATTCTTCTGACAGCAAGGGTGAACGCCCAGTTTCATTTGCTCACACTACAAGAAAGAAGATCAGAGAAATTCATTTTTACGTAAAGCCGGATGCCACCTATGCCGCCTTAATGGAAGATTGGACCGCACAGCATGAAATGAGTCATTTGTCAGCTCCGTTTTTTGGGAAGCCTCATAAATGGATTTCAGAAGGGTATGCTACTTATCTGTCAAGAAGAATCATGATTGATATGGGATACTTTACTGAAGAAGAATTTGAAGAAATGTATACCACTAAAATTGCAGCAACTAAGGAGTTTTATTATGATGAGGTAAAGCCTTTCTCTGAAGTATCAGCTGACTTATTTGAAAGCTATAATTACGGAACTGTTTATTGGGGTAGTGCTGGATACTGGTATACGGCTGATAAAAAATTACAAGAAAGTCATGACATGCGTTTAGAAAATCTTGTGAAACGGTATCAATCTTCAGGAAGGTTAGATGATAAAAATTTAGAGCACGTTATCAAATCATTTGATGAATTCACAGAGGATACCATCTTTAGAGATCTTTTAGATTCTTATCAGAATGACCCTTGCTGTGATGTGATGAAGGCCTTTTAATTAGGCTTCAGGAGCTTTTTCTCCTGACGAATTGTCCTCTTTCTTGTCGTCATCATCATCCTTATCGTCTTTGTCAAAAGTCTCTTCAAACTTGTCAGCTATATCTTCCACCTTGTCTTCAACAATGTCAGCTGAATCTTCAATGTCGTCTGCCACTTCTTTCAATGTTGGAACACCTACAGTACCATCAGATTTGAATAAATAAGGAGCTGCAGCTGTTGCAAGTGCTGCTATCATCATTAAATAAACTCCAGCTTCAGCGGTTATTTTAAGGCTGATCGCAGCTACAATAAGAATTAAAATCCCTTCTAATAAGAGAAGACCACTTGCCACTAGTATTGTCATTTTTGGAAATCCCTTTGCAATCATTTTTTCTCTTTTTCCGAGTACAGAAACCAAACCAATGACAAGAAATAACACTGAAGCAAGATCACCATACCAGGTTTGGAAACCATACCACGTTTCCATTCCAAAATCAAACACAAATCCAGATTCCATTCCACTTTTTGAAATTTCTACCCATGGAAAAACTAGAGAAAGCATTCCTATTACTGCTATTACTGCTACTGTGATTCTTCCTTTATGCATGATCTTTTATTTTGAGTGTAAAACTACTTAATATTTTATTCTAACAGTTCAGCTTTAGATGGATGACTTAATTAATAGGATTAGTTGCTCCGTTTATCTCTTTACGAATGTTTTGGATACTGTTCCGCCTTCAGGACTTCTCAACTCAAGCACGTATTGTCCTTTTTGAAGATCTTCAATAGAGATGATACTTGAAGTCGCATTGCCAGTTTGAACTAATCGTCCTTGCAAATCAATAATTGAGTATTCTTCAAAATTTTGATTGCCGTCAATTCTTAATTCTCTCAATGCTGGGTTTGGATAGATATTCAGCCATTCAATTGCTTCTTTACTCACCCCCAAAACAGGATTATTACCTGGTAAATTCAATTTACTAGGATAGACAGCTGAATGTTGGATGTCAATGTTTGCAATGTTTCCGGTGCCTGCTTGATACATTGCTCCGCCATCTTGCAAGTTCACGTTAAAACGTTCAAAGTGGTTCGCGCTTACGTAAATTTTGATTTGATGACCGGCTTTCCATGTGTATTTCGTGAAAGGCAGTTTAACGTTGGCACTATAAACAGTTCCCGCAGTCATGAACTCTTCACCTGTTGCGGTATAATCTCCATTTCTGAATCTCATTCTTTGAATACCATCTGTGATTAACATATTCGTTCCGTCAGGATAAACATCTACCAATCTCACAGCAATATCACAATCAGCTTGGTCAGCATTTAGGTAAACATCTAAACTTGCTCTACCCGTAATGGCAATGTCAGACGTTAAATCGTCTGTCGCAAAAGTGATGACATCTGTTCTCGCATCTAAGGCAGATTGGTCATGAGGCCCCTGTTCTAAAAGATCTGATAAGGTAGCTCCTCCAATTGTCGGAGAAGGATTAGATGGATCTGAAACAAAAGATGTCAGTCCGTTCCCAGAGTTAGAAGTTAAACGCCCTGTTGAATTAAGGTAAAGAACATCTGTATTCGTGATTTCGATATCATCTGCATTGGAAGTTAACCATCCACCATTTCCTAGGTCATAGTAAGTGATTTTATCTGTGTTTTCCCAATTGTTGACTACATCCAGCAAGTAATACTCAAAGAAGTCCCAAGCCATAGAGTCACTTTTGAACTCAGCATCTGGGTAAGTCAATTCTCCTTGAATGTTAGATCCAATATATGCTGAACCTGTTCCACCATGCACCCAAGGGCCTACTAATAACCATTGTTCATCTTGAACTGCGACCGCTGCCTCATTTCTACTGTCTTCATAAAAAGCCATCATTTCATCTACATGATGGTCATACCATCCTGCAATTTGTAAAGTCGGAATTTGAATATCATCTGCAAAATGGTTATTGGTTTCTGCCACATCCCAAATAAAGCTGTCGTAGTGGTTTGCAAGTACTATGGTTGATAATCCATACCCTAAAGCATCAAGCTGATACAATCTCGCCTCTTCTAAAACACCACCGTAAAAGTAAGCTTCGTAGGCTTGAGTTCCGGTTGCAACCTGCGGTACAGCGCAAGTGTGGTTCGGATGATTCTCAACCATAGTACTGTATTGAACACTGCCTAAAGCTGAAGGACCCCAAGTTCCGATTCTGTCAGCATGCCAGGCCTGATCTTTAATCCACTCACATACATCATAGCCATCTTCGCCTCTTTTCACGTCAGTTACATCTGCCATATTGGATCCGTAAAATCCTCTCCAGTCTACAATCACCCAAATAAAAGGTTGGGCGTCTAAATTCTGTGCAACTCCCATAGGAAGTGACCAAGCAAAAAAGTCTTTGTTGTAAGGGGTTTGAATTAGAATTACTTCTCCCGTAGTCACAGAAGTAGGAATGTAAACATCCGCCTGAAGAGAATCGCCATCCCGCATAGGAATGTAAACATCTTCAAAATCTGGTGTGAGTTGAGCGAGTGAAGTGAAGGGTAATAGGAGTAAAATGAAAAGTAGATTTTTCATGGAGTCTTTTTTTTAAAGATATGAAAAGCTCCTGACTTATTTTCTGAGATTGATTCCTGTGTATAAAAACGCCTTCAGGCATGAAGCGAAATTGGTCCAACCTTGTGTTTGCCTTAACATTGCTTTTACATCTTCTTCTGATAAGCCAAACTCAGATTCAGTGATGGTGATTTTTGTTTGATTATCAGTGATGCTTGTTAACTCAATTTTCACCGTTTTCATTGCTCCGGCAGCTGACCAATTGAATTGAATGAATTCATTTTCTTTGGTAATGATATCAAAAACTTCGCATTTAGCATTGTAATCTTTCCACTCCCAAATCACGCGTGCACCTGCATCTAAATCTGCAGAAGAATCGCTCGTAAAGTAAGCGCAAAGGCTCTCTTTTTTGATAATGGATTGATAAACAGTACCTATATCTTTAGTGACATTATCTGAAATTTTAACGTTCATTGGTAATTTTATTGGCCTTAGAGCTAAGATAATAAGAAAAAATAAGCATATTTGTGGCGTTAAAAAGCCTTCTAGTTTAAATTTAGAAGAAGTTGAACCTAATATTATTTAAAAATGAAAAAATTATTTTACGTATTACCATTAGCAGTATTGTTAATGTCATGTGGAGAAGGATCATCTGATGATTTCGATATCACGGAAGATTCAGGAGTTGATGATATCAATGACGCAGTAGCAAGTTTTAATGAAGGTGGAGCATATGATGCTGAGTCTTACTTTGAAGGATTAGTTGCTGAGGTTGTTAATATTGATGTTAAGTTTAGAGAAGTTGAAGCTTTGGATGAAATTGATGGTTCAGAAGACGACATCAATGGAGTTTTAGATTCTGCGATTCATTATATTGCTAACGGTCGTAAGGCTTTAGATATGTATTCAGATAAGTCTTGGTCAAAAAGAGCTGAATTTCACGAATTAACTTTAGAGTGGTTCGCATCAGTTGAAGGATTGATCAACGATTACTTATATGAATTAGCTGAGCCAATGTCAAGAGCTGACGAAACTTGGACTGACGAAGAAATCGATTTTTATACTGAGTATTCAGAAGCTTACAAAGGTTTCTATGAAATTGACAACGAATGGGTTGATTTCCAATATGAGTATGCTGCAGCTAATGGATTCACATTAGGTGGAACTATTGATGAAGAAGCATTAGTAGATGAAGAGCTTTCTCACATGGAAGAGTAATCTTAATCGATAAGATATTTAAAACCCGTTTTGGAACATCCAAAGCGGGTTTTTTTATGCGCTTTAGTTTTTGTTTAAAACGAAGTGGTTTTCATTCGCATTGATGAAGGCATTGTTGTTGTTGTAAAGCTTCTTGCCATAGAGACAATAGTCTTTAGTGGTGTAGGCCATGTCTCCTGAAGTATTTAGTCCTGGATTCATTAGTCTCAAGATTTTGCCTTTAATCTTCCAAGTACCGCTTCCTTTTCTCAATTCCGAACAACCTTCAATTGCAGCAAATTCAAAAGTACCGTCCTTAAAAAAGGTGATTGATAAACAGTACCTATATCTTTAGTGACATTATCTGAAATTTTAACGTTCATTGTTAATTTTATTGGCCTTAGAGCTAAGATAATAAGGAAAAATAAGGATATTTGTGGCGTTAAAAAGCCTTCTAGTTTAAATTTAGAAGAAGTTGAACCTAATATTATTTAAAAATGAAAAAATTATTTTACGTATTACCATTAGCAGTATTGTTAATGTCATGTGGAGAAGGATCATCTGATGATTTAGATATCACGGAAAACTCATCTATTGATGAAATTAATGAGGCAGCTGCAAGCTTCAATGATGGCGGAGCAACTGATGCTGAGACTTATTTTCAAGGGTTAGTAGCAGAAGTGGTAAAAATTGATGTACATTTTCATGAAATTGCTTCATTGGATGAAATTGATGCCGAAGAAGATGATTTTCTAAAAGTATTGGATTCAACTGTCCATTATATTGCAGAAGGAAGGAAAGGTATTGACATGTATAGTAGTGAAGATTGGTCTAAAAGAGCTGAATTCCATGAATTAACTTTACAGTGGTTTGCCTCAATTGAAGGATTAGTTAACGATTATTTATATGATTTAGCTGGGCCAATGTCAAGGGCGGATGAGTCTTGGACTGATGAAGAAAATGCTTTATACGAAGAATATGCCAACGCATATTCCGGTTTTTCTGCTATTGATGAAGATTGGATGGATTTCCAATATGAATTTGCTGCAGCAAATGGATTTGAATTAAGCGTAGAAGGTTATGATGAAGGTGCAATGATTGATGAAGAGCTTTCTCACATGGAAGAGTAATCTTAATCGATAAGATATTTAAAACCCGTTTTGGAACATCCAAAGCGGGTTTTTTTATGCGCTTTAGTTTTTGTTTTTTTTGAAAACGAAATGACTGCGGCTAGGATTAATGGAGCCATTAATGTTTGGATATAGTTTCTTGCCATACAAGCAATAGTCCTTATTTGTGAATGACAAATCTCCAGGCAAATTGAGCATTGGGTTCTTAAGTTGGAGAACCTTTCCTTCTATTCTCCAAATACCTTTTCCTTTGACTGTTTTATCGCAGCCAACAATTCCAGAATAAGTGAAATCCCCATCTTTTAATAATGTAAAGCAAGGATTTACGTAAAAATCCTCATAACTGAATTTACCCAACATATTAATCATGATCAATGTGTCGGCTTTTTCAATTGTGAATTTTTTCTCGGTTTGAAGTTCTCCTTTTTTGAATTTGGCGTGATAAACCAATTGTTCTCCTTGGGTAAAGAATAGTGGACCATCCAATCTTCCTCTCTTATCGAGAAAATAAGAAGTGCTTTCATTTTCTTTGAAATCTAGTTGGAGGGCTTCATGGCCTTTTTTCTTTGCATTATAAGTTAGGTCGAGAGCAGACAGCTGAAAAATGTAAGTGCTATCATACCAAACAGAGTAGTCATGCTTTTTAAGCTGACCTTTTGGAAAGATCAGAGCAGTATCAGTCGTTATGTTAGTTGATATCGCACTGCAGCCGTTAGCATTAGACACGGTATCATTGACATCAAAATATTGAACAGGAATGGGCAGATCATGCTGAGCAAATGCTGAGGTAGATAATAGAAGAAAAATTAAACTGATTCTAAACATTGATTGAAACTCTTTTCAGCTTAAACGCCTCTGACAATATACGTTACTTTTTCAACGCTCTCAGCTGGGCCAAAGCAATCACATGAATGAGAATTGCAAAGGGAGCAATACAGGCTGCAATCAAGAAGTAAGGGAAGCTCAAGAGCTCTGGAGAGACCAAAGGAACACGAGATGTCCACATTGAAGGAAAGTACATTGATGTGCCTATAATCACTGCCACAAATAGAATCATTGCTATTCCTAAGATGTGCCAGGCAACGGCAAACCCTCTGTTTTTCTTTAGGTTTCTATAAATAGTTAAGGCAACAATAGGAGCAGAGATACCCATGATGATATCAAAGTTCGCTCCTTCAAATGTTGCCGAGATCGGAATCACTCCTTCTATAAAAGTATAGAGTAACATAATTTCTACTAGTATCCTGAAGGTT
>JBLFXO010000170.1:0-7824 GCA_047609865.1 Arenicella sp. | reverse complement strand
TCTTCTCTACAAGGCCATAATCGTGCTATCGTAGTTGGTGAAACAACAGGTGGCGGCGGACACGGAATCGTTCCTTTTGAAATCTCTGAAGGATTTACAGCTTTCATTCCTTTCACACGATACTATCATCCTGTTACTAATGAATGTTGGGAAGTAGTAGGTATTCAGCCAGACATCCCTTGTGCTGCTTCTGATGCTTTAAAAGTTGCTCAAATTAGCATATTAAAAGAGCTTCAAAAAAAGCCTGAACACAGCACGAGAATTGCTGAATATATCAAAGAATTGGAAATTGGAAGCAAGGGATAAAACCGATATTTATATAAGTCACCTATTCCCGAAGCCCATCTAGATAATTGCCATTTAGATGGGCTTACTTTAAAAGGCGATCCTTTTTATGAGCCAGAATTTTACTCGGGCTCTTTGAATGCTGAAAAACAATCTGGCTGGATTAACTACTATCATGCGAAAAACCTATCAGAATCTATTGATTATGAATTAGAGATTATCGAAAATCCTTGTTCAGTTTATCTCTGAAAAGTGAATTTGGATACTCATCCCTTCCCTACCGATAAGCAGATGACCTACCAAATGAAAGATTTATATTTGGATGAATTGAGGCTGCTAATAAACTCTTGGAGCATTCAAAATTTGTAGGTTGACTCACTAGCTCCCATAGCTTTCAAACGCCAATGTTCTGTATGCGAAGCAGATATACCTATTCTAAAGGATTAAATCGTTTAAGACACTGAAATTATAGCCCGAACGCCTATTTTTGCAGAATACTTTCGCCCTATGTATAAATTTCTGCTAGTATTTTTATCGTTTTCATTGATAAGCTTTTCTGCTTTCACTCAAAAGGTTAGTATTGATACCAATTTTTATGATGATGGAAGTATAGAAATTCGTCAATATGAAAGAGTAGAACATGAAAGTGATACACTTTATATTCCCGTTAGTGATTGGCTGTCTCTAGGCCCCAGTGGTGACACCACTAATTACACTGAATTTTCTAAAAAGGCAAATTTGGATTATTATTTAAAACATGGCGAGCCGTATATGCTTTCTCAATTTGTTATTGAAGAAGATAATTACGACTACGATATCAAGTCACATCTCTACCTCAAACCCTACAAAGGCAATGTTCAGCAATTAGGTCATGAAGAAGGCTACAACTTAATGATACCTGAAAGCTGGCAATATTTAATTAAAGATGATACGATAATTATTGGCAAAACCTATTACAAACATTTTAAGAAGCAAAAAGACAGCATTCTAATTGTCTCCCAAGAAGAATCAAATTTTTTCAATGACTATTATAGAGGTCCCTCTTTTTATATAGGTCGATATGAGTATTATGAAAACGGACAAGTAAAAAAAGAATATCACGTTAATGGAAAGAAAGTAACTGCCAAACGTTTTTCAGAAGATGGAAAATTATCTGCAAATCTTTTTGCAACCACAACTTTTTTAGAAAACAATCCTGACCAATGGGAAACAGAAAATTACTATAGACAAGATGGTTCAGTCGAATTAAAAAGAATTAAAGCCAAGAATTACGAAGCTCAATACCGAGGAGATACTTTAGATTTTGAATACATCTACAATGATAGTGGAGAGTTAGTTAGCAGCTATACCACTAAATGGGATTATGATATTAATAGACCAATAATTTCAGGAAGAAAAGTCGGTGAGACTAAAGTTGGGATATGGAGAGAATACTCCTATCATGGAGATTCGATTAGCCTGTATACTCAACAAAGTTATGATTTAAACGGGGAATTAGATGGCGAACAATACAATTGGGGGGGGGCTGGGGACAAAACTATAGAGAATTACACTAAAGGCTTATTGGATGGTGAGCAGTATGAGAAAAGCACCACCCGCTATAAACAGTATTTAAATAAATCAAAATATAGAGAAGGGGAGTTGATCTGGTCTGATAAAAAAGTATGGAAAGATTCTGTCCTTAGGAATCATTATCAAATTTCAGAAGATAGTTTGGTTTATAATCTAGAATTTGACGAACACAGCAATTTGACACTAAAAGATTCAGGTGTATATAAGGTGAGATCTCAATATCTGCATAACGATTCATTGACACATAAATCTTTTGAGACCAAATCCATAAATGGAAAATTAATTTATCAATACGAAGACAATGGCTTTGATATGGGATGGGAGTATGTATATAACAAGCGAGAAGAATGGTTCGACACTCTTAATGGAGAAAGTTTAGTGAAATCTCTTTATCATTATGATTTAAGTACAAGTGATACAATTATATCTATTGGAAAAGAAAAAGACGGAAAAAAAATAGGGACTTGGATAACAAAAACCTATTCGGAAAACAAACTGGTGAATCAGTCAAAGTATCCACCATTTCAATTTGCCGTTGATACGCTTTCAATTTCCTATTCTGAGACGTCTGATTCAATAGAAAGTATAATACTGGTTGATACAGTCAATAGGACTAAACTAAGTATTAACTACAAATTATCTTTTATTTCGCTTGACTCAACATTACATTATATTCCAGAAGGAGAAAGCTGGTTAGATGCAGGGCAGAAGTTGTTTGAGAAGAGATATTTTAGCAACGGGAATATTTTCTTGATAAAGGATTCGTCTCAATTTAAAATTTATTATCCGAATGGCATTCTTGCTTCAGATGACGTGGAATTCAATGTTTCTGCATATAAATTTTGGCTTGATAAGCAATATCTCTTTCGCTTTGATTTTGAAAACAGTGTTTATGGAAACGGAAGAAATAAATTACTGGATCAAGAAATATATCTAATGCAACCAAAGATTTCAGAAGCAGGAAACTACACGGATATCACTGGAGAAGTGAATGATCGGTACGTATGGATTAGATTGCAGGGGGCCTATCATCTATTTGATAAAAAAAACAATGTTTTTCTTAAATACAATGCTTTCGCATGGAACGAGGAAATAAATTATGGAACGTCACGGTTTTACATCCGCAAGGCGGCTCCACATCCTGCTTTTATTGAAGTGCTTGTTCAAGAAGACAATTATGACTTTATCAGGTTATTAGATCATTCTGGAAAGAGTTTAGAAGTCAAAGATGTAGGGTCATTTTTTGCTGTAAACCCGAATGGTACGAAGCTATATACACTAAATGAGAGTTCAGAAGGTTTAGCATTGAATTGTATTGATATAGAGTTGGATACAGTGATTGAAAGAATTCAAATTGATACTTCAGGATATTTTAATGCGGAATTATACCCAGAAGATAATTGGATGGAGTTCCTTAATTCAGATGAGTTATTCATTAAAATGTTTAAAGGAGATAATGTCTTTTCAATTTCTCAGAAGAAGTTTGTTCGCAGAATAGATTTAGACTATAAGAAAAATCATGCAAAAGAGGAGCATGAGTACAGATGGGATACTCAGACAAAGAAAAATGTTTTCACTATAGATCTAACTGTTCAGGAGAGTAATGGAGATCTTATAAAGATCGAAGACAGTCGTGTGGCCAATAAATATTCTAATCATTTTTATTATTACCAAAAAGAGAAAATACTTTACTACCAAAATCTAGTCAATGCTTCTGATTCCGATACCGCATATTTGTACAATTTAGAGAGTAATAAGATAGATACTATTCCTCATGAAATATTAGGTGTTTCTTCTTGGGGTAAAAGTTTACATGACTTAGAGTTATTCGTACAAGACGGAAAAAAATTGTTTAGATATAAGCCTTTTACAAAAGAGGTCACCACCTTGCTTAACTCGATAAGCAAAATTAATTCTGTGCTCTGTTTTGAAAACGACCTTAAATTCAATGCTAATGGCTCAGATTATGACGTCCCAATTTATGGCCTCAAATCCAAGTCCGATTCATTAAAAACAAGTATCCCTTTGGGGGCTAGTTGGGAGGCATCATTCATAAATCAAAAGTTTATTATTAACCCGGCCGGTATACATTCACAAGAAAGTAAGCATATATATATACCCGAAGATTCTAGTAATATTTTCTTCTACAACTCGAGCATGAAGAATAGAATTGAGAGACATGTAGGATTGTTCCCATTCGCTAAAAAAGAGTATCTATTTCTTAGTCCTGATTACTATTATATGATTTCTAAAAAAGGAGAAGGTGATGAGATTTACTTTGTAAAGGATTTAACATACTATCCGTTCGAACAATTCGACCTCAAATACAACCGTCCTGATATCATTTTAGATAGATTAGGATATGCGGATTCGGCTCTCGTAGATGCCTACCACGCAGCTTACCAAAAACGTCTCAAAAAAATGGGCTTCACCGAAGATATGCTCCAAGATGATTTTCATTTACCTGAAATCGAGATTGAAAACTTTGAAGAGATGCCAACACTTCACGATCAGGGTAGCATTGATATTAGACTCAAAATAGAAGACAGTAAATACAAATTAGACCGAATCAACGTTTGGGTAAATGATGTGGCTGTTTATGGGACGGACGGCATCTCATTGAGAGATAAAAATGTACAAAAATACTCCACTACCCTTTCAGTTGATTTGGCGAAAGGGAATAACAAAGTGCAAGTATCTGTACTGAACCAGGCTGGTGCTGAAAGCTACAAAGAGACTTTTGAAATTGAATGTACTGCAGGTAAAACTGAACCGAATCTGTACCTCATCACAATCGGTGAAAGTGAATTTGAGCAAGCAGACTTTAACCTCACCTATGCAGCTAAAGATGCTAAAGATATTGCCGCTCTCTTTGAAAAGAGTTCAGCATATGGTGAAGTGAAAACCAAGACCTTAGTGAACGAAGAAGTGACCATAGAGAATGTAATCGCACTAAAATCATTCTTGACAGAAGCCGACATCAATGATGAAGTAATGATTTTCATTGCAGGGCATGGTGTCTTAGATGCCAATCTTGACTATTTCTTCGCTACTTATGACATGGACTTTCAAAACCCCGCTGATAAAGGATTGGCCTATGAAGATTTAGAGAGCCTATTGGACGGTATCAAACCTTTAAAAAAGACTTTAATGATTGACGCCTGCCACTCAGGTGAAATTGACAAAGATGAAGTCGAGTTGGCTGTAGCAGATGTTAACGAAAGTGATGACATACAGTTCAGAGTTGTTGGCAACACTGCAACACCGAAGCTCGGATCTCAAAACACATCTGAACTCACCAAATCTTTATTTACTGACCTCAGAAAAGGTACTGGTGCAACTATCATCTCATCAGCTGGCGGAATGGAATTCGCCATGGAAGGTGATGATTGGAGTAACGGATTGTTTACGTATTGTTTTATTAATGGTATCAAAACCAAGGCAGCTGATTATGATAAGAATGGAGAGATCTGGTTATCTGAAATTAAGAAATATGTATCTGAGCAGGTAACATTGCTTTCAGGTGGTAAGCAACAACCTACTGCTCGTATTGAGAATCAAATGATTGATTATAGGGTGTGGTAGGTAAATGACGCATCTGTAACTTTCAATACCTCATCTTTGTTTTACCATCAGCAACCCACTTCAACTTTGGTATGATGAAATCGATTCTTTTATTCAGCTCTTTCCTTTTCATTTTCAACTCTCAGGCCTGTGTTTGCTCTGATTTCAATTTTTTTCCTTCAGTATCTGAAGAGTTTTTAGATCAAGATGAATATCAAATGTTTACCGGAAAGGTCTTGAATATTGAAGTTATTGCGCAGCCAACTTACAAGGATACAACAGGATTATCAGAATATGAAAAATCTCAAACCAGACGATTCCAAAGAGTCACAATTGAAGTCTTCAAGAGTTATGGAAATCAAATCACCATGGACACCATTCAAATTGCTACAGGTTTTGGAGGTCCAGACTGCGGAGTGTCATTTTTCAAAAAGAAGAAGAAATTCTTATTTACTGTTGGAACCAAACCAGAAGGTCAAGAATATTTTTGGACATCTATCTGTGTTCCCAACAAAGAGCTTAAGAAAGCAAAGGAAGATATTGTGCTAATTGAGAAGGCTGGGATTTGAGTACGTCTTGGCCCCCATTCATGCAGTTCTATTGACCTTGCCCTCGACTCCGCTCGGTCAACTGGGTGAATTTGGTGTTGGCTGTCTTCAAAAGTACCTTAGCCAAGTTTTACTCCTTTTTCTAATAGACAATTTTTATGATGAGTTGGATTTGTGCATATCGACAAGTCATGGAGTTCTTCAAGGTCACCTCTAACTAAAGCCCATTTTTTCGGTTGGCTCCATCCTTGAATTTGTTCCTCGCGTTTGAAAGCTAAAGCAACATGAACATATTTCTCGGTATATAGTAGTTCAATAGGTCGATACTTCTTCGTGTAATTTACCCCTAAACCTGAAATGTGTTCCTCAATGCTTCTCTCCAAATCTATAGTACTCCCAGTATACAAAGTATCATTGGAACAAAGTAGGATGTATACGAATCCCGGTTTTGCCATGAATATTAAAGTTAATGAAAACTGAATAAACTGTACCATCTTAAATCAAAATCCAATGTCAGGACTCCGAGCGGAGCCGAGAAGCCAGATTGCGCACGGACAACTTCCGGAAGCAGCCCGAATAATTGACTATCTTCACTCAACAACCCAATCAATGAAACCAATATTCACCCTACTCATCTTAGTGCTAAGTTTGTCTTCTTTTTCGCAAGACACAATAGTCTTGAACAACAATCAGAAATTATTAGTCAAAATTATTAAAGTGAATGCTGAGGATATTAATTACTTCAAGTTTGGAGAAGAAAAAGGTCTATCATTTACCATGTCTAGATATGAAATTAAGAAGCTTGTTTACGCAGACGGTAAAATTGAGGACTGGAGCGAACCAATACGGAATGATATTGAAGAAGACCCAACTGAGGCTATAAAGGACCCTAAATCTTTAATTATAAAAGGGAACAAAGTGTTTTTAGAGTTTGATACAGATTTCGCAAGAGAAGCTGATGACTACTTAAAAGAGGAACTTGAGATGTGGGGCTACTGGAAGGTAACCGACAACATTAAAGATGCAGATTTCAAAATGGTATTTAGCATAGATCGTTTCTTCATGTTTTCAAAAAGTGGGCAAGTATCAGTTCAAACAAAAGGCGGTCACCAAATCGAAAATTCAAAAAAATTCTGGTCGGGACCAAACAGGTATAATGGTTTTAACGCCAAAAGAAAACTTGCTCAAAAGGTAGTGAGGAAGTTCTTAGAGGTTGAGTTTTACTAAGACTTACTTTTGATAAAATGAATTTCCAATTCCTAAAATCTCAAAAACAATTCCTTGAAGAAGGATCTAAAATCGTTTTGAATGATGTCACTGTCGCTTTAGAAGAAAGAGATCAAACAAGAACATACAACCTTAACACAACATTTGATCAATACATAGGATTCGCAATTAGACCTGCTGAAAAAATAATAAAACAATCAGAAGAACAGTATCTGACCCTTAATGGTTTTAAATTATTCTTGATTCATCAAAATCCTGATTTCAATGTTCCTATGGCCGCAAGTTATTTGACCAGTGGTTCGTCTTCAAAACTCAATGAAATTTGGAGCGTTTTCTGGCGAATGCTTCCTGACCTCAGCACTCACTACAAGCTTCCGTTCATTTTGAATGATGACTTTTATGAGTCTGAAGATTTCTTTTCGGATGGCCTCTCGAAATCAATTAAAGAACGCAATGTAATGTCTAAAGCATTGGAGAATTTAACGGATGTTAAATTCACTGACTTCATTGTTTGGAAGGCAACCAAGGGAGCATTTATTGCCGAACAGAAAAATGATAAAGGTGGTGCTTTCATTGGACT
This sequence comes from Arenicella sp., assembly GCA_047609865.1. GTDB lineage: Bacteria > Bacteroidota > Bacteroidia > Flavobacteriales_D > Crocinitomicaceae > Paracrocinitomix. The sequence continues at coordinate 48 of JBLFXO010000170.1, read as the reverse complement.
CTTCGGAATATTGATAGGAGTTGTAATCCTATTCATGACTCCAGCCTA
>JBLFXO010000169.1:0-7865 GCA_047609865.1 Arenicella sp. | reverse complement strand
GAAGCGCTAAGGCAGATAATAAAGGACGTTTTGAGTTTCAAGAACTTGCACTTATCTTCACTTAAAATTATCAATGATGAAAAAGGGACTTTTGTTTTTGGGATTATTTTTCAGCTGTTTTTTCTTTTGGACAAGACATTGAAGATGGCAGATATTTATTTGATGTGGCATTTGCTGAATGGGACGGTCGATCTATGGGAACTATATGCACAATCGATATTAAGGGAGATTCTATTACTGTAATTTGGGGAGATGTTGATTTGTTAGATCCTGAAGAGAAAGAACCATACCCTATGGTTCAAGGCATATTGAAAAAACATAAATCTGGTGCTTGGATAATTTCAGAGTCTGCAGGAGATGAAAATGCTCCTGAAATAGGAGGATGCTCTGATGGTCCTTATGTTATAGAACTCAAAAACCGCAAGTTTTGGACATGCTGATATTAGGTTTAAATAACTCATTCAAATCCCATGCAATAACTGTTTCGAAAAACGAAACACGAAAAGTCCTGCGAAGCAGTGACGTAAGGGAAAACGAAATCATTTGTAAACTCGCTACTCATTCAAATCCCACAAATAGTCGTTCCATTCAATTTTGATCTTCTCCCCAAGCTTTACTGCAGAATACTTATTGATAAAATCTCTCAAGCTTTCATCTCCCTTTTCAAAGTCACCTTTAAACCATCTAAAAATCTTAGAAAGTTTGGCTGACTTTGATTGAATGTCATTCTTTGATTTGTCATTAATGAAAGATTTGGCCTGTTCGTCTAGTTGTTGGTCCAATTTACTTCCAACAAAAGCTTCGTTTCTGAGGTTTGGGCAAGATACTGATGCACAATTAACCGCGAAATGAATTCTTGGCTCATTAAATTCTTTTCTAATGATGTCATGTTCTATGTTATTTAAGTCATATGTTTTCTCTCCTATTTTGATGAACTTAATGTCCCAAGAGGTGTTTACTTTGTAGATAGAGCCTCCTAAATCTTTAATAGATTTTACGGGATAATTTTTTACAATTAGCTTAACTGTAAAGGCGTTGTAGGCATTTATCCAAAAGGCTAATTGATCGTCTTTATGCCAGGATGATTTTGGATGGTTTTTGCTCAATGTCATTAGATACGAATCTAACTTCTTTTCATCTTTCTTAAGATTGGCATAATTGACCTTACCTTCCTTCGATACGTGCGCTTGAAGTAAGGTGTTCCATTGCTTATGCGTCAAATGATCTTGCGCATTCAAAACGATAGCGAAGTTCGCTAAGAGAATGAATAAACCAAATTTTAAGAATCTCATTTTTGTTTCTAATTTTAAGCAGTGAAACCAGCAATTACCATCATCATTCCTACTCTCAATGACGCTCATTATTTAGAACGTCTTCTTGATCGTATACTTACAAACGCTGGGCCAAGCATAGAAGTAATAGTTTGTGATGGTGGAAGCCAGGATGAAGCTAAGAAGATTTGCCAAGACAAAAAAGTTCATTTCATCCAAACAAAACCTTCCCGAGCAATTCAAATGAATGCCGGAGCTAAATTGGCAAAAGCTGACTATTTATATTTCTTACATGCAGATACGATTCCAAGAAGTAGTTTTTTAGAAGATTTAAAGCAATTAATCGCTGATGATAAACCGGCGGCTTGCTACAGAAGTAAATTTGATAAAGGGCCATTTATGCTGAAGTTGAATGCCAAATTTACCCGACTCAAGTGGTTAGTAGCGAGAGGTGGAGATCAGTCACTTCTGATAAAGAAACCTCTTTTTGAAGAATTAGGAGGGTATGACGAGGGCATGCATATTATGGAAGAATTCCCTTTAATTAAAAAGCTGCTGTCAAAAGACCTCTTGACTATTCTTCCGCACACCATTCTTATTTGTACTCGAAAGTATGAAAACAGAAGTTGGTTAAAGGTTAGCAGAGCAAATACTGTTGCATTCAGGATGTTTAAAAAAGGAACAGATTCCGCAGCAATCAAGGCTAGGTATGAATCATTGCTTGGGTGAGCCATCTATTCATCAGAAATGAAGGACAATCTGTTTAATCAAGTCCTCCATAATAAAAGCCGTTCACTTAGAGAACTAATTTCAACGATTACAATATAATAAGTAAATTTGCCTCTATGCATAAGTATATTTTAATAGTAGGTTTAATATTTAGTTCAGTTTCATTCGGACAATTGCACTCAGTGGGATTTCATGTTGGTAGCATGGGTACTAGTCTTGGAAGCACTTTTATGAATAGTGATTCCAAACCAAAAATTGACTTTACTGGAGGCTTAAATTATCAGTATCGATTTACTTCGCATTTGACATTAGGTGGAAATATTGAATACACACAATACGGAGCTCAAATTCCAATTCAATTTATAGATCAACAAACTGGAAATATAATAGCTGAAGAGTATTCTTCTTGGGATTGGAATTACATAAGTGTTCCTTTGATTGTTGGATATGAGATGGGTGGGGTGATTAGTTTTAAACCTAAAGTTGGTTTAGTTCCTTCTATTTTAGGTAGGGCAGTATATAACTTCAAGTCATATGAAGGGACAACACTAGCTCCTTATAAACAAAGTCATTATTCAGAGTCAAACAAGATTGATTTGGCCGGAATGGTTGGTGTTGACTTTACAGCTCGATTTCACTCTGGCGTTATTTTTCTTGCCATTGACGGCAGATACAGTGTTACCAACTTGAACAATGAATTTTTTAATGAAAGCCTTTGGGGATCAATGAGAAATAGAAGCGTTAGTGCTTCTTTAGGGGTTCGTTTTAATCTTGGAAGTCCTGAAGTAGAAGGCATTAAAGATATTATTGACGCTCCAGAAGATTAAAAAAAAAGCAACGACCTAAATGATCGTTGCTTTTTAATATTATATCAAAGTTTAGGACTCCGAGCGTATCCCGATAGCTATCGGGAGAGGAGCCCGAAATTCAGTTAAAAATCAAATTTGATTCCTTGCGCTAATGGCAATTCAGCTGAATAGTTAATTGTATTCGTTTGTCTTCTCATGTAAACTTTCCAAGCATCAGATCCTGACTCACGTCCACCACCTGTATCTTTTTCACCACCAAATGCTCCACCAATCTCAGCACCTGAAGTACCGATATTAACGTTTGCAATTCCACAATCAGATCCTTGTTGAGATAAGAATAACTCAGACTCTCTGATGTTGTTTGTGAATATAGATGATGATAACCCTTGGTCAACACCATTTTGAATTGCGATTGCATTTGAAACATCTCCTGAGTACTTAATCAAGTATAATAATGGAGCAAACGTTTCATGCTGTACAATTTGGTAATGATTTTCAACCTCAGCCATTGATGGAGAAACATAACATCCTGACTCATATCCTTCGCCTTCTAATGCTTTTCCTTCAACCAACATATTACCGCCTTGAGCTTTCACTTGTTCGATTGCACTCAAATAAGTGTTAACTGCATCTTTGTCAATTAGTGGTCCCATATGATTTGACTCATCTAAAGGATTTCCTATTGTGATTTGACCGTATGCTTTTATCAAAATCTCTTTTACATTATCGTAAATAGACTCATGAATAATTAATCTTCTTGTAGATGTACATCTTTGTCCTGAAGTTCCTACAGCACCAAATACAACACCAGGAAGTACTATTTTAAAATCAGCTGAAGGAGCAATGATAATTGCATTGTTTCCACCTAACTCTAATAAAGATCTTCCTAATCTTTTCGCTACTGCTTCTCCTACTAATCTTCCCATTCTGGTAGATCCAGTAGCAGATACTAAAGGCACTCTTCTATCAGCAGTCATTGCTTGACCTAAATCGGCCCCACCAATTACTACAGAACAAACACCTTCTGGCACATCATTCTCAGCAAAAACCTCAGCAGCTATCTTTTGACAAGCAACTGCAGTTAATGGAGTTTTTTCAGATGGCTTCCAGATGCAAACATCTCCAGCAATCCATGCTAAAGCTGTATTCCAACACCAAACCGCTACAGGGAAGTTAAAAGCAGAAATAATTCCTACTGTCCCAATTGGGTGATATTGGTCATACATTCTGTGAGATGGTCTCTCAGAGTGTAAAGTAGCTCCGTTTAATTGTCTTGATAAACCAACTGCGAAATCACAGATGTCAATCATTTCTTGAACTTCACCTAAACCTTCTTGGTAAGATTTTCCCATTTCAAAAGAAACAAGTTTACCTAGGGGTTCTTTATAATCTCTTAATTTATTTCCTAATTGACGAACAATCTCACCTCTATGTGGTGCTGGCATTGTTCTCCAAGTTTTGAATGCTTCTTGTCCCTTAAGGATACAAGCTTCATATTCAGTTGCTGTTGCAGCAGTTACGCTAGCAATCAACTTTCCGTCAACCGGAGAGTATGAATCAATTTGTTCACCTCTTGTATTGAACCAATTAGATCCTGTTGAAGCTCCAGAGTTCACTGACTCAACGCCTAACTGATCTAAAACATCTTTAATTTCTGTACTTGCAACTGCTGTTGACATAATCTCAATTTTAAATTCAGCACAAAATTACAACATTCTGTTAATAAAGTAGGAATTATTCAGGATAAAGAAAACAGTCGGAAAAGTACGGTGGGACTAATGTTGTTTATAAGTTGTTAGTAACACATGATAAATCGTAACCATCAAGATTGTTCGCGTTACGTTATTGAGGTAAATTGGGAAGGAAATGAGATTAAGATTAATCATATTCGTGTTGGCAGCATTTATCGTTTTGTCTAGCTTTATGGCTTAACAAGCATAAAAACTCTATTTATTATTGCCAGCAATTATCAAACGACATTCTGCCGTTTAGAATCATTACATTTATACATATGGAGCGAAGAAAGTTCATTAAGAATTCATCTTTATTTGTTGCTGGAGCAGCAGTTGGGCCGGCTTTTTTGAATTACGCTTGTGCTAAAGAACCAATCTTACCAGAATCAAGTTTTAATGGAAAAATCATCATAATTGGTGCTGGTGCCGCTGGAATGTATGCCGCATACCATCTTCAAAAAGGAGGTCATGATTTTCAAATTATAGAAGCAGCTGCTGAAACTGGTGGAAGGTTAGGAAAGATTGAGGGTTTTGCAGATTATCCACTTGATAAGGGAGCTCAATGGTTACATGGCAAAAAATCCGTTGCCGGAGATCTTGCGAAATTAAAGGATGTAGTTTTTAATAAAGACAAATCAGATGCTCGTTTCTGGTTCAATAATGAAATTATTAAAGATTTGCCCAATGATCCAACTGCAGTTCTTTATGACGTAAATGCTCCTGACGTTTCATTTGAACAATATTCAAATGACAAAGGCTTTGGTGAAGAGTATAAATACATTATTGAAGGATTAGCAGGGGACTCCGGTGCTGATGCAGGCAACTTATCTGTTAAATGGAATAGCAGGGAAGAAGAAGAGTGGAGTTCTGGTAATAGTGATTATAAATTTGAAAAGACCTTTTATGACCTCCTAGGAGACCACATATTACCTTCAATACAGAGTAAAATAAAACTGAATGCGATTGTAAGTGACATAGATTATCAATCTGATCAGATTACCGTGACTGATACTATCGGCGGAACTTATGTCTGTGATAAGGTAATTGTGACGGTTCCCTTGCCAATATTGCAGGACGGAGATATCACTTTCAGCCCCGCCCTGAGTACTGAGAAAACAGAGGCCTTTTCAAAAATTGGAATGGATGCCGGAATGAAAGTGTTTTTGAAATTCTCATCTAAATTTTATGACGGAAACATTGCGGGAGGCGCTCTTTGTGCAGCATACGCAGATGAGTCAGAAGGGAAAAATGGAAACGATAATGTACTTCTAGCCTTTGTGATGGGTGAGCAAGCTCAAGTTTTAACTGATCTTGGTTCTGATGAAGCTATCGCCAGCGCTTTACTAGTTGAATTAGATTTGATGTATGATGGTCAAGCCTCTTCAAATTTTACTGAAGCCCACATTGAAGATTGGACTTCAAATCCATTTGTGAGAGGCGCTTACTCGTACTCTAAAGTTGGAATAGGAGACGCACGCTCAAAAGCAGCATCTTCAGTACAAGACAAAATCTTTTTTGCGGGGGAGTGTATGAACCTAAATGGCCATCACCAAACCGTACACGGAGCAATGGAATCGGGATTTAATGCTGTGTCCAAAATCTTAAAACAATATCCATAATAGTAAAAGTAAAGAGCCTGGGTAAATGAGAACCATACTCATCATCCTGGTAAATACAAACCATTGTTTCTTTCTCTTGAACAGAAAAGTGAATAATGGCATCAATAAAATTATCTGTAGATAGGGGAACCAATTAAAGACAGAACGTGTTCTTAGACCATATCTTCTTACCGGATCTAAGTCGGCTCCAGAGGCAGAATAGGGATCTTGCATAAACCATAAAACCTTTTCTTCATGCAAGATGGGTGAGTATGTCATTTGAAAACTATTAAATATAAATCCTGACCAATCTTGATAGCTTACCATGAATTGGGCTCCAGAAACTTTGATGATTTGATGTGTTGATGATCGCCATTCATGATCAACTTTCCATTCTGCATTTTCTAATTTCACCGTTTCACCCTCAAAAAAAGTGTCAATTGTCGTTACTAACAAAAAGATTACAGAGAAAACCATCCCAATTTTAAAATACATCCATCCGTTACCAGAAGTGATTTTTTGGTAATGTTCTTCTTCTTCTTTCGCTTCCTTTTCTTTTAATTGCTGAGCTCTTTCTGCTGCCTTTCGAAATGCTTCTTTCTGATCGAATTGTGCCATAGGTAGTAAATTTAATTCAATATATAAATTTCAAATGAATCGTTATATTAGTTGTCTATGAAGATTTTAAAAATAGTAACAGCCGTAATTTTTCCAGTATTCATGTTCTCAGCTTGTTCTGAGTCTGAAGCGCCAAAGGAGATTGAAGAGAATGATAACGAGATCTCTGGATTAGAAGATATTTCTTTTGATGATGTCGACATGTCTGCTGGTCTGGCTGATAATCTGATGTTATGCATGAGCGTTCATAATGAGGTCAATCCAATTGAGCTGCCTCATGAAGAGAAGATAAATTTTGACAATTATGATCCTTACTACCCTTTGACTGGTGAGGAGATTCTAGCTTTTAGCTTAGATACCTTGGGAATTGATTCAAGTACTTTTGTGAACTTAGATTATTGGGTGGATTTGTCTCCTGACTTTAGCACTTACGTGTTCAATGTTGAATTGACTGAGCATGAGATGGCTACCTATATGGTCACGTATTTTGGGGATTATACATTCATTGACAGTAAAATGATTGGCTATGATGAGATAGCAGAAAGCGCTCATAGAATCGAAAGTAAAATCGAAAAAGAAAAAATCACAATTAACGATATTACAACCTGGGAGGAAAGAGTTGTGGTGACATCTGTTTATTTCATTGACGAGAATGGAAATTTTCAAGAGAAATAGATAGTGGGAGGAGTTGGTATCTATATTGGAGTTATAATCATCTTTGTGACCCTTATTGTTATCAATGTAATTTCAGTAATTATTAAGATGATTAAAGAGGACATCTCAATTGGGATAGGTGTTTCGATAGTTCTTGGGTCATTGTTTTTCCCATTTATCGTGATGGTCTTCTGTAATGTTTTATCGAATGATGCTGCGGTCACTGTATTTGTTCCCCTAATATTCAGCTTTGTCTTTACGATTGGAATTTCATTCTATTTAGGGTTTCATAAGAAGAGACCAAAAAGTTTAAAGTAAATTATGGAGTTCGTTTTCATTTTATCGATTGTCGCGGTTGGGCTGGCAATAATCAATCTGATTCTCTTAGTACTTAGAATAATTCAAAAAAGAGTCTCAATTGTTATTGGTCTGTTCATCATTATGGCAGCAGGT